>NZ_JBSGVW010000036.1:57935-97388 GCF_053608645.1 Streptomyces sp. NPDC055013 | reverse complement strand
CGCAGTGGCCGGCGTCAAGAAACGAAAACCACCCTGCCCAACCCCAACCGCCGGTCCGAGGACGGACACCCCCCGGCACGGCCCCGACCCACAACCCACCGCCAGGCGCTACGCGAACCCCCACCGAACCGCCACAGGCCGCCGCAGGCATCGACGCGTACCCCCTCGAACCTGGAACCGAACAGATTCCCCCGGCGTATTCATGGGCAGGGGGCACGTGCACAGCGGTTCCCGTGTGCCCGGAATTTCGGGATCCGCACTGCGATCCGATCAAGATCCAGCGAAGGCCGGTGCGGATGTCAGTCCCGGCAGCGATACTTGCGGCACGGATGGCCACGGGGGAGGTCAACAGTGACACAGACGCCGAAGAGCAGCACGGCACCACCACCGGGAAACGACCCGGCACAAGGCGCACCCACCATGCCGTCCGTGCCACCCCAGCCCGCACCCCCGGCACCCCCCACCACCACCGGCCGCCCCGTCCCCCCGGCAACACCACCCCGCCGCACCGCCTTCGCCGAGGGCCTGGACCAACTCCGCGCGGCCGCCACCACCGAACCCGGCCGCCTCCGCATCATCGGCGCCTTCCTCGCCGCCCTCGTCATCGCCTTCGGCGCGGTAGCCGCCTGGCAGATGACCGACCGCGCAACGGCCGCCGACGACGTCCTCAACCGCAGCCAGCCCCTCAGCTCGGACGCGGCCGACATCTACCGCTCCCTGGCGGACGCCAACACCGCAGCGGCCAGCGGCTATCTCGCAGGCCTGCAGGAAAAGCCCACCATGCGCGAGGGCTACGAAAAGGACATCCGCACGGCCGCGGCGAAACTCGTCACGGCCGCAGCCAACTCCGAACCGGGCTCCCCGTCCGCGAAGACCATCGCGGAACTCAGCAGACTCCTCCCGGAGTACAAGGGCCTCGTGGAAACAGCCAGGGCGAACAACCGCCAGGGCTACCCCGTCGGCGGCGCATACCTGCGCGCCGCGAACGAGATGATGCAGCAGAACATGCTGCCCAGGGCCGAAAAGCTGTACAAGACGGAGAACCAGCGCCTGGGCGAGGACTACGCGGACGCGAAATCCTTCCCGTGGGCCGCCGCGGGCCTCGGCATCGTCGCCCTCGCCGCCCTCGTCTGGGCCCAGCGCCGCAACTACCGGCGCACGAACAGGGTCCTCAACCACGGCCTCGTCACGGCCACGGCCGCCACCACGGTGGTCCTGCTGTGGCTCGCCGTCAGCCACACGATCGCCCGGGCCGGCCTGAACGACTCCTACGACCACGGCGTCCGCTCCCTGACCGTGCTGCACGAGGCCCGCATCGCCTCCCTCACGGCCCGCAGCGACGAGAACATGACCCTGGTCCGCCGCGGCGCGGACACGAGGACACTCGACGACGACACGGTCGTGGACGCGTACGAGTGGGGCTACGACCAGCAGATCGATCAACTGGGCAAGGCTCTCAACCGTGCCGAGGATCTCGCGGACGACTCGACCGGCAAGAAGCCCGTCCAGGACGCGAACGGCTTCATGAAGGTCTGGAAGGACCGCCACGACATCGCCCGCGACGACAACAACAGCGGCAACTACCAGGCCGCCCGCGACCGCGTCATCGGCGCCGCGAAGGAGCCGACGAGCGTGTGCTTCGACAACGTCGACAAGGCCCTGGCGGCAGCGCTCGCGCACGAACAGACCGAGTTCAAGCAGGCCGCGAGCGACGGCCGTGACTCGCTGACCGGCCTCCCGACCGGCGCCGCGGTCCTCGCGGTCCTGGGCGCGGCCGGCGCGGTCCTCGGCATCGGCCGCAGGCTGTCGGAGTACAGGTGAGAGGGGGCACGACGATGAACGCAAGCGATGACTCGGGTCACCTCCGGGGCACAGGCATCCGCACAAGCACCCCCACGAGGGCCCGCACAGGCACCCGCACAGGCAACCTCGGGCGGAGCCTGCGCACCGGCCTGCGCGGCTGGGGCGGCGTGGGCGCGATGGCGCTGGTCGTCGCCCTGACGGTGACCTTCGCCCTGCTGCTGCCCCTGTCCCAGCACCGCGACGACGACGCGGCCACCGGGAGCCAGGGCCTCGCCCGGGTCAGCCAGGCGAAGGCGGAGGACTGCGAGAACCCGCAGGACCAGAGCCTCTCCCCCTCCGGCGGGAACGGCGGTACGCCGACCGTAGACGCCATCAAGGCCCGCAAGGACCGCCGCCTGATCGTCGGCGTCGACACCAACAGCTACCGCTGGGGCTACCTCGACCCGAACAACCCCGCCGGCGAGCTGGAGGGCTTCGACATCGACCTGGTCCACCGGATCGCCGAGGACATCCTCGGCGACCGCGATGCGGTGCAGTTCAAGGCGATCCCGACCAGCCGCCGTGTCGAGGCGATCCAGAAGGGCGAGGTCGACATGGTGGTCCGCACCATGACGATCAACTGCGACCGCATCGGGCAAGTCGCCTTCTCCGCCCCGTACTTCGTCACCGGCCAGCAGGTCCTGGCCCCCAAGACCTCGAAGATCACCGGCTTCGACGAGACCCTGGCCGACAGGAAGGTGTGTTCGGCGCAGGGTTCCACGGCGTACGACAACCTGGAGGCGGGCCGGACGTCCGGCGACCTCCCCGACTCCACCGACATCACGACCACCGTCCCCAACCAGCTCGACTGCCTGGTGAAGTTGCAGCTCGGCAAGGTCGACGCGGTCGTCACCGACGGCGCGCTCGCGGCCAGCCAGGCCGCGCAGGACCCGACGGTGGAACTCAAGGGCGGCCTGTTCACGGACGAGTACTACGGCGTGGCGATGAAACTGGGCTCCGACGATCTGGTACGCCAGGTCAACCGGACCCTGGAGAACTACGTCGAGGACGGCGGCTGGGAGGCGTCGTACGAGAAGTGGCTGCGTCCGACCATGGATCAGGGCGACAAGAAGTCGGCGTCGGCGACCCCTCCCGACGCCAAGTACAAGTGACCGACCATCAACTGACGCACGATTGACCGGAACAGACGAAGAGACACCGCAGCAGGAACAGACCGAACCGACGGAACACGACAGCAGCGAGAGGTGATCGATGGGCGTCACGGACCCCGCCGGGCCGGTGATGGACCGGGACGAGGTGGACCGTGCGCTGGCGCGGCTCGGCGCGGAGCACGAGGCGATCGAGACCTCGCTCCTCGCGCTGCAGGACCACGCGGGCCGCAGACTTCTCGAGGGCGCCGAACTCACCGGTGTGACCAAGGAGCGGTGGACGACCGCGGAGGCGTCGATAACGCTGCTGTGGGCGTATTTCGACGCGTACACGGACGCGTTGCGCTCCGCCCGAGAGATCCGTTCCCGGCGCCGCTGGTCCAGCCGTGACGACCTGGTGGAGCTGACGGAACTGCTGCGCGGCGAGTCGGTGACCCTGGCGGGCTCGGCGACCGCCACGGCCAACGCACCCACCCTGCACGGCGGTTCGGGAAGGCTCACTGAACAGTTCACGCTCGTCACGCTCGTGGACCGGATGAACGAGCTGTACGCGACATCGCTGGACATGGTCGTGACCGCCGACGCGGTGTGGTCGGCGCTGCCCGCCCGTATCGATTTACTGGCCGCGGAGCTCCAGCGCACCCGTCGGCTCGCGCACTCCGTCGGCGTACGCCCCGGCGAGCACCCGGCGGGCGACGACCTGGAGCGCATCACGCGCACGCTCACCAAGCTGCGCTCGGAGGTGGTGTCCGACCCGCTCGCGTACTGGATTCCCACGCAGGGGAGTTCGGCGCCGGGCGGCGGCAAGCCGGACACCACGGTCTACGACCGCGAGGCGCGCGCCCTGGAGGACGTACGCCGTGAGATCGACGCGGTGTTGACGGTCCGTCAGGATGCCGAGCAGCGGCTGGTCCGGCTGCGTGACGTGCTGTCACGCGCGGACCGTACGCTCGCCGAGGCCCGCACCGCGCGCGGCGAGGTGCTGGCGAAGATCGCCGCCACGGAGGTACCGGTCGTCAGCGGCCCGCCGACCGTGCTGCAGGAGCAGCTGGCGACGGCCGCCGAGTACCGCAGACACGCCCAGTGGCACCGCCTGTCACCGCTCCTGGAGTCCCTCGAGCAGAAGGCGGACGACGAACTGCTGCGCGCCCGCGAGTCGTTGACCGCGGTCACCGCGCCCCTGGCGGTCCGCGCCGAGCTGCGCGGCCGCCTCGACGCGTACAAGGCGAAGGTGGCCCGGCACGGCCTGGCGGAGGATCCGTTCCTCATCGAGCGGTACGACGCGGCGCGCCGCATGCTGTGGAGCGCGCCCTGCGACCTGCGCGTCGCCGGGCAGGCCGTCCTGCGCTACCAGCAGGCGGCCGCCGAACTGCTCGGCAGCGGGCGGGTGCCGGGGCCGCGCGCACCCGAGGACCGGAGGGGGCCGGGATCATGAGGGTCAGGGGGGTGTCGTCGTCATGAGTCAGCCACAGCAGAGCTGTCAGCGACCGGACTGCGGCGGGACGTACGAGGACGTGGGCGGCGGCGAGCTGTACTGCGACACCTGCGGTCTCGCCCCGGTCGTCTCGGCGACCGGCATGGTCGGCTCGCCCCCCACCGGGGTGACGGCCGGCGGCAAGGCGTCGCGCGGGTCGGCGGGCAGCGGCAGCTCCGGCAGCCGCTCCAGCTCCCGTTCGTCGTCCCGTACGTCGTCCCAGTCGTCGAAGTCCCGGCGTTCGGTGTCGGGACGGCTGTCGCGTTCGCTGTCGGGCCGTTCCACGGGCCGCTCGGTGTCGGTGCGCAGCTCCGGCTCCACGGCCGGCTCCAGCGGCCGCGGGCGGCTCGGCGTCGGCCTGGTCCAGGTCCCGGACGTGCCGCGCCCCGACCCGCGCGCGATGGTGCTGGAGAACCCTGAGGTGCCCGAGCGCAAGCGGTTCTGCTCCCGCTCGGACTGCGGCGCGCCCGTCGGCCGGGCCCGCGGCGACCGGCCGGGCCGTACGGAGGGCTTCTGCACGAAGTGCGGCCACCCGTACTCCTTCGTCCCGAAGCTGAAGTCCGGCGACATCGTGCACGGCCAGTACGAGGTCGCGGGCTGTCTGGCGCACGGCGGTCTCGGCTGGGTCTACCTCGCCGTGGACCGCGCGGTCTCCGACCGCTGGGTGGTGCTCAAGGGCCTGCTCGACACCGGCGACCAGGACGCGATGGCGGCGGCGATCTCCGAGCGGCGCTTCCTCGCGGAGATCGAGCACGCCAACATCGTGCGGATCTACAACTTCGTCGAGCACCTCGACCAGCGCACGGGCTCGCTCGACGGCTACATCGTGATGGAGTACGTCGGCGGCAAGTCACTGAAGGAGATCGCCAATTCACGCCGTACGGGGACGGGCAAGCGGGACCCGCTGCCGGTGGAGCAGGCGTGCGCGTACGGCATCGGGGCGCTGGAGGCCCTCGGCCACCTGCACAGCCGCAACCTCCTGTACTGCGACTTCAAGGTCGACAACGCCATCCAGACCGAGGACCAGCTCAAGCTGATCGACATGGGCGCGGTACGCAGGATGGACGACGACGAGTCGGCCATCTACGGCACGGTGGGCTACCAGGCGCCCGAGGTCGCGGACGTCGGCCCGTCGGTGGCCTCGGACCTGTACACGGTCGCCCGTACGCTCGCCGTCCTGACCTTCGACTTCCAGGGCTACACGAACGTCTACGCCGACTCGCTGCCCGACCCCGACAACATCGAGGTCTTCCACCGGTACGAGTCCTTCTACCGCCTCCTGGTCCGCGCCACCGACCCCGACCCGGCCCGCCGGTTCGCCTCCGCCCAGGAGATGACGGAGCAGCTCACGGGCGTCCTGCGCGAGGTCGTCTCCCTGCAGACGGGCCGCGCGAGGCCGTCCCTGTCGACGCTGTTCGGCCCCGAAGTACGGGTCACGGACACCGAGTTGTTCCCCAAGCTGGACGGGGAGGTCTCGCGGCTGGGGGCGCGGGTGGCACCGGCAGGGAAGGGTGCCGCCGCCTTCGCCAACGTCCCTGCGAACGCCCTGGCCGCCGGTGCCGCGGCGGGCGCCGGCATCGTCAAGGTCGTCGACGCCCCCGTCGCCGCCCTCGCGATGCCGGTCCCCCACGTCGACCCCGCCGACCCCAACGCCGGTTTCCTCGCCGGTCTGATGACCACCGCGCCGGCCGAGCTGCTCGGCGCCCTCGCCGCCGCGCCGGCGCCGTCGACCGAGACACGGCTGCGGCAGGTGCGGGCCTGGCTGGAGAACGGCGACAGCCGCACCGCGCACGAACAGCTGCTGGAACTGGAGGACGAGCGGCCCGACGACTGGCGGGTGGTCTGGTACCGCGGCGTGGCGGCCCTCGGCACCGGCGACCACGAGGGAGCCGCGCTCGCCTTCGACGCGATCTACGACGCCTTCCCCGGCGAACCCGCACCCAAGCTGGCCCTGGGCCTGTGCGCGGAGGTGCTGGGCCAGCTGGACAACGCCGCCGAGTACTACCGGCTGGTGTGGTCCACCGACCCCAGCTTTGTGAGCGCGGCCTTCGGTCTCGCCCGCGTCCAGCTCGCGACCGGCGACCGCCGCGGCGCCGTGGGGACCCTGGAGTCGGTTCCGGAGAGCTCCATTCACTACACGGCCGCACGCGTGGCGGCCGTCCGAGCCCGGCTGCGTCAACGCACGGCGGCCGCCGCCGACGTACCGTTCCTGGACGACCTGACCGCCGCCGCGGGCCAGGTCGAGGCGCTGGACGCGTATGGTCTGGACCCGGCGCGCCGGGAGCAGTTGTCGGCGGAAGTGCTCGGTTGCGCGCTGGACTGGATACTCTCCGGTGGCCAGGGTTCCGCCCCGTCTGCCGCCGCCGGAGGACGGACGCTGCTCGGCAGCGGTCTGGACGAGCGGGGACTGCGTTTCGGCCTGGAACGTTCGTACCGCACGCTGGCCCGGCTCGCGCGGGGCGGCGAGGAGAGGATCGACCTGGTGGAACGTGCCAACCGTTACCGCCCCCGGACGTGGGTGTAGTTGATGTCGCAGATGCCCCAGCTGTCCGCCTGCCCGAGCTGCGAATGGCCGCTCGAGTCGGGTGACCGTTTCTGCGGTGCGTGCGGATATGACCTGTCCGCCGTGCCCGTACGGCCGGACGACCATCCGACCATCGCCATGAACGGCTCGGTGCCGCCGCCTGCCGCGCCCGGCGCGGACTGGCCCGTCGCCGCCCCGGACGGCTCCGCCTCCGAGGCCGCCCATCTGCCGACGGACCTCCCCGGCACCGACTCCGGCGGCCGCGACCTGCCCCCGGGCACGCCCCCGCCTCCGCAGGCGCCGCCGCCCGCCCCGCAGATCCCGCCGGCGGCGACCGCTCCGGACGCCGCGCACGGCACACCGGGCGTCCCGGCGCCGGGCAACCACGGCGTCCCGGGCACGCTTCCTGCCCCCGGCCACCACGCACCACCCGGCCACCCCAGCGTCCCGGCCCCGGGCGGCCCCACCGCGCCCAGCGGCCCGCAGACGCCCCCCGCCCCCGACGGCCCTCCGCCCCCGACGGGCTCCCCCGACTCCCCGGCCTCCGGCGTCCGTTTCGACCGCCCCCCGCAGCCCGACGAGTACGCCCGTGCGGAGCCCGACGGGTACGCCGGTCCCGAGCCGGACGAGTACGCGCTGCAGGCACCCGACCCACGGGTGTCCCCCGCCGCGCCGACCCCGCCCGAGGGCACCAAGGTGTGCGTGGCGTGCCGCGCGGGCCGTGTCGACCACGACGGGTACTGCGAGAACTGCGGGCACGCCCAGCCTCGCGAACGCGACCACATGGAGCAGGACGCCGGCCCCGTCGCCGCCGTCAGCGACCGCGGCCTGCGCCACCACCGCAACGAGGACGCGTTCGCCGTCGGCTGCACCGCGCTGCCCGACGGCCGGCCCGCGGTCCTGGCGATCGTCTGCGACGGCGTGTCCTCGGCGACCCGCCCCGACGACGCATCGATGGCCGCCTCCCGGGCCGCGAGCGAGTCACTGCTGGCCGCCCTGCCGCGCGGCGCACACCCGCAGCAGGCCATGCACGACGCGATCATCGCCGCCTCCAACGCGGTCAACGCGCTCGCCAACGAGCCGGCCACGGCCCGCGAGCAGGCCCCGCACCAGAACGCGCCGGCCTGCACCTACGTCGGCGCCATCGTCACCGCGGGCCTGCTGGTCGTCGGCTGGGTCGGCGACAGCCGGGCCTACTGGGTCCCGGTGGACCGCAGCACACCCCCGGCCCGGCTCACCGAGGACGACTCCTGGGCGGCGCAGATGGTCGCCGCGGGTCTGATGAACGAGGCCGAGGCGTACGCCGACGAGCGCGCCCACGCCATCACGGGCTGGCTCGGCGCGGACGCCTACGAACTGGAGCCGCACACCGCTTCCTTCAAGCCGGACCGGCCGGGTGTGGTGGTGGTGTGCACGGACGGGCTGTGGAACTACGCGGAGGCGGCCGACGACATGGCCGACGTCGTGCCCCTCGACGCCGCCGCGCGCCCCCTGCACAGCGCCCAGGTCCTCGTCGGACACGCGCTCGACGGCGGGGGCCACGACAACGTAACAGTGGCCGTCCTGCCGTTCCCGGCGCCGCCGATGGGGGCAGGATCGGCCTGAGGCCAACTGCGGGGACGGCCTCATCGGACCGGAGGGGACCGGTCCGTCGACAGCCATAGCCCCACCACGGGGTTCTTTAGGGGGATTTGAGAACGTATGGCCAACTTCTCGAAATCAAATGTGCCGCAGTTCTCCGTGGACGTGTACCAGAACGAGTACCTCCCGGAGAACGGCCGCGAGGTCAACGCGATCGTCACGGTGACCGCGACCGGCGGCGGCACGGTCGGCAGCGCGGTCGCCGCGCCGCACCTCTACTCGCCGGGTCAGGGCCCGTCCGCGGGCGTGGCGATCATGGTCGACTGCTCGGGCTCGATGGACTACCCGCCGACCAAGATGCGCAACGCCCGCGACGCCACGGCCGCCGCGATCGACACCCTGCGCGACGGCGTGCACTTCGCGGTGATCGACGGCACGCACGTGGCCAAGGAGGTGTACCCGGGCGGCGGCCGTCTGGCGGTCGCCGACGCCGCCACCCGCGATCAGGCCAAGCAGGCGCTGCGCAGGCTCAGCGCGGGCGGCGGTACGGCCATCGGCACCTGGCTGCGGCTCGCCGACCGCCTGCTGTCCTCGGCCGACGTCGCGATCCGGCACGGCATCCTGCTCACCGACGGCCGCAACGAGCACGAGTCGGCTCAGGACCTCACATCCGCCCTCGACGCCTGTGCCGGACGCTTCACCTGTGACGCCCGGGGCGTGGGCACCGACTGGGAAGTGAAAGAAGTCACAGCCATCGCCTCCGCACTGCTCGGCAGCTCCGACATCGTCTCCGATCCGGCCGGTCTCGCCGCCGACTTCACACAGATGATGGAGACCGCGATGGGCAAGGAGGTCGCGGACGTCGCCCTGCGGGTGTGGACCCCGGTGGGCACGACCATCAAGTTCGTCAAGCAAGTCGCGCCGACGGTCGAGGACTTGACCGACCGCCGCACCGAGGCCGGCCCGCGCGCCGGTGACTACCCCACGGGCTCTTGGGGCGACGAGTCCCGTGACTACCACGTATGCGTCGAGGTGCCCGCCGCCGGCCTGGGCCGGGAGATGCTCGCCGCCCGGGTCTCCCTGGTCATCCCGCAGTCCGACGGCACCGCGCAGAACCTGGGCGCGCAGGGCCTCGTACGGGCCGTATGGACCGACGACATGGTCGCCTCGACGTCGATCAACCCTCAGGTCGCCCACTACACCGGCCAGGCCGAACTGGCGCAAGTCATCCAACAAGGCCTCGATCTTCGCAAGTCGGGCGATATCGATGGAGCAACGGCCAAACTGGGCCGCGCCGTTCAGCTCGCCGGCGCCTCCGGAAATGCCGATACGGCGAAACTCCTTGCGAAGGTGGTGGACGTGGTCGACGCCGCGGCGGGTACTGTGCGACTGAAGGCGAAGGTCGCGGAGGCCGACGAGATGACTCTCGAGACACGGTCCACAAAGACTGTTCGTGTAAAGAAGTGACCTAGCAGGACCCAGCAGGACCCTGAAAAGGATCGAGCCTGACCCCTTGGGGTCGGAGAAATCCGGTCGTGAGCGGCCGGAAAAGGAGAGGGGGAAGCGCCGACATGCCGACCTGCCCGAACGGACACCAGTCGGGTTCCGACGACTGGTGCGAGGTCTGCGGTCACCGCATGGCCGGTGCCGTACCTCCGCCCCCTCCGCCGCCGCCCCCGCCCGGTGGCGGCTACGGCTTCCCGCCGCCCGGCGGCCCCGGTCCCGGTGGCCCCGGCGGCGCTGCTCCCGGTGGTCCGTTCGGTGGTCCGAACGCCGGTCAGCCCGGCGGCCCCCCGCGTCCTTCCGCCGTACCGGAGCCGGAGCTCTGCCCGCAGTGCCGTACGCCCCGTGAGGGCGGTGCGCCGTTCTGCGAGGAGTGCCGGTGGAACTTCCTGACCAACACGGCGACCTCGTACACCCCCGCGGCCCCGCGCCCCCCGGCGCCCGGCGGCCCGGGTCTGCCCTCGCACTTCCAGCAGCAGTCGGGGCCCCCGCCGTCGTTCGGCGGCGGTGACTCGTACGACTACCAGGGCTCGCGCCCGTCCCAGATGAACCGCCCCGCGGAGCCGATCCCGCCGTTCGGCGCGGAGCCTCCGGGACCGGGCGGACCTGGCGCTCCGGGTGGCCAGGGTGGTCCTGGTCCCGGCGGCCAGGGCGGCCCGGGTGGTCCCGGTGCCGGTGGCCCCGGCCCTGGTCAGGGCTTCGGCGGCCCCGGCGGCGCCCCGGGCGGCTTCGGTCCGGGCCCCGGCGGCCCGGGTGCCACCAACCCCGGTGCCCCTGGCGGTCACGGTGGCCCTGGAGGCGGCCCCTCCGTCTTCGGCGACCCCTTCGGCGACCCCTCGCGGCAGGTTCCGCCGCCGCCCGGGCCCACGCCGCCCGGCGGTCCGGGCGCGACCAGCGGTGGTCCGCAGGCCTTCCAGCAGGCAAGCCCGTCCGCTCCGCCGGCCCCGCACGGGTTCCCGCAGGAGGCGAACCGCCCGCCGCAGGGCGGCCCGTCCTTCGGCGGCGGTGACGACGACTGGGTGATCTCACCGCCCTCGTCCGGACCCGGCGCACCGGGCGCTCCCGGTGGCCCCGCCCAGGGCGGCTACGGCTATCCGCAGCCCGGCGCCATCCAGGCCCCGCCGCCCGGTCAGGGCTACCCGCAGCAGCCGACTACCTGGCTGGCGACGATCGGTCCGGACCGTGAGTACTTCATGGCGATGATGCATCGCTCCGGCCCCGAGGCCGCGGGCCTGAACCTGCCCGCGTACTCGCCCGAGCAGCAGCGCACACTCACCGGCAACCAGGTCACCATCGGCCGCCGCCGCCACTCAACCGGCGACACCCCCGACATCGACCTGTCGGTGCCGCCGGAGGACCCGGGCGTCTCGCACCAGCACGCGGTCCTGGTCCAGCAGCCGGACGGCACCTGGGCGGTCGTCGACCAGAACTCGACGAACGGCACCACGGTGAACAACTCCGAGGAGCCCATCCAGCCCTTCGTGCCGGTGCCGCTGCAGGACGGCGACCGGGTGCACGTGGGGGCGTGGACGACGATCACGATCCGGCGCGGCTAGGTCCGAGCACGACCGGCCGGCTCCGGACGCGGCTCGAATGTGAGACCGGGAGGGGGCGGTCGTACGGCGTGAAAGTGCCGTACGACCGCCCCCTCCCGGCGTTTCAGCCGGGCAGCGGCCAGGCGTACGGTCCCTCCGGTTCGTCCAGCCAGGCCCACTCGTGCTCGCCGCGCACGGTGATCCCGTACCGCTCCCGCTGCGGCTGCCCCTCGCGCTCCCACAGTGCGTACGCCTCCTGCGGATCGAGGCTGCCGCGGGTCAGGGCCAGCAGGAAACGGAACAGCTCGTGCTCCCGGGCCCGGCGCGGCAGCCCGGCCACGGGCGAGGACTCCGGCTCGGTCCGGATACCGCCGCGCAGCGGCACGAAGTAGGCGGGTGTGTGCAGGAAGCGCCCTTCGGCGTGCTCGGCGTCCTGGACGGTGAGGGCGAGCAGGCCGGTGGCGAGCGGTGTGAGGAGGCGGGCGCCGGGGCGGCACTGGGCGAGCCAGGCGCGCGGGATCGACGGCAGAGCGCACGTGGCGATGATGCGATCGAAGGGAGCGCGCTCGGGCACGCCGCGCGCCCCGTCGCCCGTGACGACGACGGGGTGGTACCCGGCCGCCGTCAGATGCCGCCGGGCCGACTCGGTGATCTCCGGTTCCAGGTCGATGCTGGTGACGAGGTCGTCGTCGCCGAGCCGGCGGGCGAGCAGGGCGGCGTTGTAGCCCGTGCCCGCGCCGATCTCCAGGACGCGGTCGCCGTCCGTCACCTCCAGCGCGACCAGCATCATCGCCATCAGGGACGGCTGGCTGCTGGAGGAGAGCAGCTCGCCGTCGCGCAGCCGGGTGGCGAGGGGGGTGTCGGCGTACGCGCCGCGTATCCACCGCTCACGCGCGGCCGGGTCGGGGCTCTGCCCCCAGCGGCGCTCGTAGCCGCCGGCGACGCCGACGTAGTAGTACGGCACGAACAGATGCCGTGGCACGGCGGCGAAGACGTCCCGCCACCGCGGGTCCGCGCTCCACGCCCCGTCGGCGTCGATCGCGCGCACCAGCGCGGCTCGCGCCGAGGCGGCGAGGTCGTCCAGGTCATGGTCGAGAGCGTGCGCGCTCATACGTCCACTGTCCTGCGCCGGACGCCGCGAGGCGAGCACTCCGCCGGACGATCCGGAACGCGTCACTCGGGCCGGCCAGCCCTTCACGACCGCTGGTCCTAGGCCTCAGGTCCTCCGTCCGCGCGTCTGAGACCATGGACGGGTGAATGAGATTCGGCGCGGCACGCTTCAGGAGCAGACCTTTTACGAGCAGGTCGGCGGGGAGGAGACCTTCCGCCGCCTCGTCCACCGTTTCTACCAGGGTGTGGCCGAGGACCCCCTGCTGAAGCCCATGTACCCCGAGGAGGACCTGGGCCCGGCCGAGGAGCGTCTCACGCTGTTCCTGATCCAGTACTGGGGCGGCCCGACGACGTACAGCGAGAACCGCGGCCACCCCCGCCTGCGGATGCGCCACGCCCCGTTCACCGTCGACCGCGCGGCCCACGACGCCTGGCTGAAGCACATGCGGGACGCCGTCGACGAGCTCGGCCTCTCCGAGGAGCACGAGCGGACGCTGTGGAACTACCTGACGTACGCGGCGGCGTCGATGGTGAACACCGCGGGCTGAGCCGGCGGTCAGCGGACGCTGACATCCAGGGTGCCGAGTCCCGCACGCCGTACGGCGATCGACCCGTACGGCGTACGCAGCCGTAGCCACCCACCGGACGAGAACAGGGCGAGCTCCCTGGTGGCGCGCAGGAATCCCAGCGACTGGGCCGCGTGCACGGCCCGCACCGGCAGATGGGTGTCCCCGACGGTCCGGGACCAGATCTCGCGCCCGACCCGGTCGAGTTCGGCCCGGGTGCGCTGCTCGGCCGCCAACTCCTGGGTACGCGACCGGAACTCCGCGACACCGGCACCGATCATCGCCCGCAGGGCATCGGGCTCGGGCAGCCCCGGCACCGGACGCCATCCGCCGCGCGGCGGGAGCACCCCGGCCCACGGCGGCCCGGTCACGGCCTCCGGCACGATCGCGGTGGCCGCCGACTCATCGACGGACTCCAGGAGTTCACCCGCGGAGACGGTCACGTCCAGGGTGACGTCGAGCCCGTTCTCGTACGGCTTCGCGAGCCGTACCGCGCGGATCGCCAGCACCTCGAAGGACGGTGGCCGTCCGAAGACGGCGAGCGCGGTGCCGGCTGCCTGCAGGCGCACCGCGGCTCCACGGTCGTAGTGGAGCAGCCGGGAGAGGAAGGCCGCGAGATCCGCTGCCTCCCCCTCGTCGGCGAGGTGGAGCACCGTCATGCGGCGACGGCCTCCTCCTCGGCATCCGCGTCGTCCGTGTACTCGCGGAGGAACTCCTTCTCCTCCGCGGTGAGCCGGCGCGGCCGTTCCGCCTCGAAGTCGAACGGCACGACCACCGTCGACGCCCGGACGTAGACCAGGTCGTCGTCCTTCACCTCGTACGTGATGGTGAAGGACGCGGCCCTGATCTCACTGACCCACAGCTCGATGTCCACCGGGTGGTGCCGGTGGACGAGCTGCCGCTTGTAGTCGATCTCGTGGCGCGCCACCACCGACCCCTGCTTGAAGTCCTTCTCCGGACGGAACAGGAAGTCGATGCGGGCTTCCTCCAGGTAACGGACGAAGACCGCGTTGTTGACGTGTCCGTACGCGTCCATGTCGGACCAGCGCAGGGGGCAGCGGTATATGTGGCGCAAGATCGATCAGCCCCGGGTCAGCTTCTTGTAGGTGGCGCGGTGCGGACGGGTGGCGTCCGCGCCGAGCCGCTCGACCTTGTTCTTCTCGTACGACTCGAAGTTGCCCTCGAACCAGAACCACTTGGACTCGCCCTCGTAGGCGAGGATGTGCGTGGCGACCCGGTCGAGGAACCAGCGGTCGTGGGAGACGACCACGGCCGCACCCGGGAACTCCAGCAGCGCGTTCTCGAGACTCGACAGCGTCTCGACGTCCAGGTCGTTCGTCGGCTCGTCGAGGAGCAGCAGGTTGCCGCCCTGCTTGAGGGTGAGCGCGAGGTTGAGGCGGTTGCGCTCACCACCGGAGAGGACGCCGGCCGCCTTCTGCTGGTCGGGACCCTTGAAGCCGAAGGCCGAGACGTACGCCCGCGAGGGCATCTCGACCTGGCCGACGTTGATGTAGTCGAGCTCGTCGGAGACCACGGCCCACAGGCTCTTCTTCGGGTCGATGTTCTCGCGGCTCTGGTCGACGTACGAGATCTTGACGGTGTCGCCGACCTTGATGCTGCCGGAGTCGGGCGTCTCCAGACCCTGGATCATCTTGAAGAGGGTGGTCTTGCCGGCGCCGTTGGGGCCGATGACACCGACGATCCCGTTACGCGGAAGCGTGAACGAAAGATCGTCGATGAGAACCTTCTCGCCGAAGGCCTTGCTGAGGTTGTTGACCTCCACGACGATGCTGCCCAGACGCGGGCCCGGCGGGATCTGGATCTCCTCGAAGTCCAGCTTCCGCATCTTGTCGGCCTCGGCGGCCATCTCCTCGTAGCGAGCGAGGCGCGCCTTGGACTTGGCCTGACGCCCCTTGGCGTTGGACCGCACCCACTCCAGCTCTTCCTTGAGCCGCTTGGCGCGCTTGGCGTCCTTCTGGCCCTCGACCTTGAGACGGGTCTGCTTGGTCTCCAGGTACTTGGAGTAGTTGCCCTCGTAGCCGTGGAGCCGGCCGCGGTCGACCTCGCAGATCCAGCCGGCCACGTTGTCGAGGAAGTACCGGTCGTGGGTCACGGCCACGATGGTGCCCTCGTACTTGGCGAGGTGCTGCTCCAGCCAGTTCACGGACTCGGCGTCGAGGTGGTTGGTGGGCTCGTCGAGCAGCAGCAGGTCAGGGGCTTCCAGCAGCAGCTTGCACAGCGCGACGCGGCGCTTCTCACCGCCGGAGAGGTTGACGACGGGCCAGTCGCCGGCCGGGCACCCGAGCGCGTCCATGGCCTGCTCGAGCTGGGCGTCGAGGTCCCACGCGTTGGCGTGGTCGAGGTCCTCCTGGAGCTTGCCCATCTCTTCGAGAAGCGCGTCGGAGTAGTCGGTGGCCATCAGCTCGGCGATCTCGTTGAACCGGTCGAGCTTGCCCTTGACCTCGGCGACACCCTCCTGGACGTTCTCCAGGACGGTCTTCTCCTCGTTGAGCTTGGGCTCCTGCATCAGGATCCCGACGGTGTACCCCGGCGACAGGAACGCCTCACCGTTCGAGGGCTGCTCCAGCCCCGCCATGATCTTCAGGATCGTCGACTTACCGGCGCCGTTCGGGCCGACGACGCCGATCTTCGCTCCGGGGAGGAAGTTCAGGGTGACGTCGTCGAGGATCACCTTGTCGCCGTGCGCTTTGCGCGCCTTGCGCATGGTGTAAATGAACTCAGCCAAGAGAAACCGTCCGGCAGCTTGAAATCAGGCAGTGGGCAGATACACCCCATCTTGCCGGATCGCCACCCCTCGGGGGAAACGGGTATGGGCGGGGGGCGCTGACCTGCGGTTTCGCTGTTGGCGGCTCTGGCTCGGCTGTCAACGTCGGTCGCCGCCGGTCGGCCTCGGGCACCCTCGCACGGCCCAGGGACGGCCCAAGAAATGATCACTCGGCAGACGTCCGCCACTCATCCAGCCTGACCCTCACCTGATAACCGCGGCTGTGCCAGAAGACTTCGCCCTCCACGGAGGCCCCCAGAGCGGGTAGATCCATCCCTGGCGGCATGGCCGAGATCTCGGCCAGCGCCACGACGACGGGCACACCTTCTATACGTATGAAGACGCCAAAGGGCTGTCGGCCAATGACCTCTCCAGTTATGTGGGTCCCCACCGGTAGAGCTGCGACCGTCGCCGCCCAGCTCCCGATGACTACGTCTGCGTCCGGCAGGTCCGGGCCCGTGGGCCATGCGTACTCATCCATCCACAGATCATGACGCAGTGAGCGACAGGGGCTTGGGAGGCGCTTGGCGCGCGAGACGGGCACGGACGCTGACCTACGCAGACGGTTCATGCGGTCGCTTCGGTTGTCGGCGTCGACACACATTCGACTGCGGTGTCAGGGAAGGACGCGCTTCACTTGTGTCGTGGAACTCATCGAGGGACCCGTCGACTGGAGCCCGGCGCTGCATGCCGCCGGCACCCGATCCCGCATGCAGCGCTGTGCGTGGGGCTCTCCATGCACACGTGAAGCACGCTGGAGCGTGCGGGTCAAGGACAAGGGCGGTGAGAGCTGGTGGGCTGTCTGCGAGGAGCACCGTGCTTCGTCGACGGTCTTGAATGCGGACTCTCGGTGACCGACGGTCCGTACGGCCACAACTGATCATCGGCGGCCCTGGCCTGCGGCCGACTACTCGATCATGTGAGCACCGCATTAGAAGTTTGATCCCTCGGCCTGCCTGAGGGGCTCGGCGCTCTTGCCAGCCCCCTGTAGTTGCCGACCAAGGCTGCCTGCGGGCGTTGCCGTTGATGGCAGCTGGTGATGTCAGGTTCGATGCATCGATGAAGCGCGTTGAGGCAGAACTGCTCAGTCGCTGCAGGCGAACTTTACAAGTCCACCGTCCCCCTTCTAATTAGGTCCGCTACTTGAGAGCCTTGATTGCCGAATTTATGAATTCAGTAAATTGATCGGCGCCATTTTCTTTGTGCTGGATGGCTGCTTGATGCACTTGGCTTGTATCGTTTTGGGCGTCTGCGGCACGATGCCAAGCCTCCATCCCTTCCACCCAGCTTTCCATCGTCTCGTTTAATTCGCTGCACACCTCCTCGACCTTACGCGGACCTTCGAGAGCGATTATTGTTGAGAGGCGGTCCGCTTCGTCAACATGTGTGCGCATATTCTCAATTTTAGACTTGGCCAAGTTGAGATCGGGCGGGACCGCCTCGAGTAGGCGTTCCGCTTCGATCGCGCAATCGTATGCGCGTTCTGCGGCCGTCGCGAACGCTCCATACGTGTCTCGTCGACTCTGTCGCCGCCAGTGTCCTCGTTCAGCGTTCGATTGATGTAGCCCCGCAAGCATCGTTGCCGCTATCGCCCCAGCCACACCAACAACAGCACCTAACACGGCAGCCAGACCTTGATCCATGGGTCAATTTTTGCATTCTGGCACTGAGGATGTAGGTCGTGTTGCAGATTTGCTTTGCCAGCTGGCGCGTTGCCCATTCTGGGTGATCTCGATTGCGGCCCCACGGCTGACGTTGCTGGAGAGACGCGGAGTCTCTTGGGTGGGCCACGACCATGAGCGATCTTGAAAACCGTCGTGGCAGCGATGTCACCGTGGGTTCAAATCCCACACCCACCGCAGGTGAACGGCCCCTGACCAGGCAACTTGGTCGGGGGCCGCTTCCATGTTCGCGCACTGTGATCGCCCGGTGTTCCCCGAGGTTCCCTGCTCGATCGGGCACGGGGGGGCACACTTCTAGTCGTCGAGCCATGGGCCCCGGGTGATCTGTTTGTGAAGTCGCTCGTCGAGGCAGCTCAGGTGGGCCCAGACGAACTGCGTGCTCTGTTCTCCGGCCCGCGTGATCTCCAATGTGACGCCATCACCGGAAGGGCCGATGTCGGTGGTTTCCATACAGAACGCGCAGCTCACTCGGTCCTCGATTCTCATCTGGTGAATGTAGCCCGAGGCGTGCAGATTGAGTTCGGTGGAGGGGCTTGGACTGGAGCTGCTACAGGTCACCGACCTGCCGGCCTCCGCCGACCACCCACCCCAGCTCCCATCCCGTCTGCCGTCGACCCACACACCGTGGAGCGGGCGTGGTTCAGGGCGTCCAGGTGGAGCGCGCCACTGTACGAACGACCTGGACGCCCTGGGCCGCGTCTGCTCGGCTCTGCCTGGGTCGATGGCAGACGGGATGGGAGCTCCCCGCGCACGCCACAACTCGGCCGGCACTCGCGAACGGCGCCCCCTCCATCCTGGAGCCTGAGCGCCCCCGCCGGAGGCACTGCTTTGACCGTAGGCCGCTCCATGCGGTGATCGACTCATGGCCACCGGCCCTATCCACATGTGGGCGCGCGTCGGCGGCGGCAGCGCCGAGCGGGCCGAAGGCAGGAGCGCGGGCGCAGCCGGGGCTTGACCGCCGCATCGGCGAACTCTCCGAACTCAACCGACACCAAGTCCCCGACCACACCCGCCGCTTGATCGAAGCCTGCAAGCTGCTCGATCCGCTCTACCCCGACCGCCGTATCTGGGCCTGGGCCCACATGCTCGGCTTCCGCGGCCACTTCTCCTCCAAGTCCCGCCGCTACTCGACCACCCTCGGCGAACTCCGCCAGGCCCGCGCCGACTTCCGAGCCGCACAGGAACGCCAAGCCCTCGGCCTGGACGACGTCGAGCCGGACACCGTCCTCGTCCTGGCCGACTGGCAGTACGCCGGACACGGCCACACTCCCGGCGAATCCGCCCTCGCTGCCACCATCGCCCGCGACCTCCAACACAACCGCGAAACCGCCCGCGAAGCCCTACGCGACCAGTCCGCCGACGAAAGGGAGTGGTGACATGACCACCGAGCTGCCAAGCCGCTTCCTGACCCCCCACGACCTGGTGGACATGTTCGAACTGCCCAGCGTCGAGACCGTCTACCAATGGCGCCGCAAGCGCACCGGCCCCCGCGGCTTCCGCGTCGGCCGGCACCTGCGCTTCGACCCCAACGACGTACGCGCCTGGGTGGACTCCAAGATCGGGGAGGCCGCCTGATGGCCGGACACGTCCAAGACCGCTGGTTCCGGGCCGAGGTCGGACCGGACGGCAAGACCCGCAAGGTCAAGACTGATCGTCACGGCCTCGGCATGCGCTACCGGGCTCGGTACGTCGCCCCCGATGGCACCGAGAAGTCGAAGAGCTTCCCCGACAAGCAGAAGCGTCTGGCCGACGCCTGGCTGACCAATACTGAAGCTGACATGGCGCGCGGGCAGTACATCGACCCGAGGGCAGCCCGCGTCACCTTCCGCGAGTACACGGAACGATGGATCGCTGCTCTCACAATCGACCTCACGAGTCGGGCCGCCGTGGAAGGTCGGCTCCGTCTTCACGCCCTGCCGTACCTCGGCACTCGCCCAATCGGCTCGTTCCAGCCTGAGCACATCCGCGACTGGAACCGCCAGCTGGAAGAGGCGGTGTCCTCTGCCCAGTACCGGCGCCTCATCTTCGACGCGGTCTCCTCCGTGCTCAACGCGGCCGTTGATGACCGCCTGCTGGCCTCGAACCCTTGCCGGGCCCGCTCGGTCAAGGCGCCTCGTCCCGTGCCGACCCGCGTGCATCCGTGGACTGCTGAGCAGGTCTTCGTCGTGCGGACTGGCTTGCCCGAGCGCTACCAAGCGATGGTCGACCTGGGCGCCGGGTGCGGGCTGCGACAAGGCGAGATTCTCGGCCTAGCCGTCGACAACATCGGGGACCTCGGCTGGCTGTATGTGCGCCAGCAGGTCAAGAAGGTTCGCGGCACGCTCGTCTTTGCTCCGCCTAAGCGCGGCAAGCTGCGCGATGTGCCTCTCGACGCCGAGGTATCAGCCGCACTGCAGGAGCACATGAAGCAGTTCCCACCGGTCGAAGTGACATTGCCCTGGCTGACGCCAACCGGCCCGAAGGTCACGCATCGGCTCCTCTTCACGAGCAGCATCGGCGCCGCCATCTGGAGCCAAGGGTTCAACGACCAGTCCTGGAAACCCGCATTGGCATCGGCCGGCATCATCCCCGCCCCCGAGAAGGGGCAGCGCTACGCGGCGGCCCGCGAGCACGGGATGCACGCCCTGAGGCACTTTTACGCCTCGGTCCTCCTGGACGCCGGGGAGAACATCAAGGCTTTGAGTCTCTACCTCGGTCACGGCGATCCGGGGTTCACGCTCCGCGTCTACACGCATCTCATGCCGTCCAGCGAGACCCGGACGCGGAATGCCATCTCCGCGATGTACCGGGCCGCCGGTTACGCTCACGACGGCCCAGAGACGGCCCAGGCTGCCTGAGACGGCCCCTCATCGGCGCGAAACCTGCTGGTGAGGGGCCCTTTCATGCCCTCTCGCGGCAAGTAACACCCCATCTTGCCGGATCGCCACCCCTGGGGGAAACCCGTATCGCCGACGGGCCCTGACCTGGGCTTCCGCCGCCGAAGATCCTGTGGGCCGGGCGTCGGCCTGCCCGGCCGGGCTGACAGGAGCTCAGCGGGAGGTGCCGGTGGCGCAGTTGCCGAGGTGTGGTGGGTTCGGGCGTCCGCCTGGGCGCACCCCGGTGCTGATTCCGGCGTGCCGTCGGGACATATAGGAATTCTTCACATTAACCTCCCGTAACTGTACGAAGTCGATCTCTTACGGATCGCACCCACCACACTCCATCGGAGATGACATGCACAACCTTCGCAAGGCTGCCGTCATGGCCGTCGCCATCGGCACCGTCGGACTCCTGGGCGCCGGCACCGCCACCGCCGACGGCCACGGCGGCAAGGGCGGGGACAAGGTCAGCGTCCTGCAGAGCTCGAACTGCAAGTCGCACGACCTGAACCTCGACGTCCTCGGCCAGGTCGGCATTCTCAACGGCGCGCTGGGCAACGCGCTCAACGGCGAGGGCGACACGGGCGCGCAGGCCACCCACATCGGCTCGACCATGGGCTGCGACAACAGCGCCTGGTAGACCGCGTTCCGAGATGGGGCTTCTCGCCACGTCTCGTGCCGTAACTCTGGCGGGTGCGCATCGGTGCCCAGGGCGAGACCTACCGGTGGAGTACGGGCCGCGACAGACGGCCCATGGGTTGTTCCGCCGACGGCAGCGCACCCCCAGGCCCCCCGTGAACCAGTCAGGGGCTTGATCCAGCAAAGTGGATCAAGCCCCTGATCTGGTGTTCTGCCGACCGCGCCCGCAGGCGCCGACCAGTCGGCCTGCCTGCCGGCCTCAGTCCTGTGTCGGCAGCTGCTTCTTCCGTACGACGATCAGCGCCGCGCCGCCGATGACGACCAGGCCGATGGCGACGCCCGTGATCAGGGGGGTCAGCGCGGAGCCGCCGGTCGCGGCGAGGTTGGTGTCGTCGGCAGCCGTACCGACCGTGGCGGGGCTCGGCTCGGCGAGGGTCTGGGTCAAGGCGCCCGCCGCCTCGGCCTCGCCCATCTGCGTCATGCAGTCCAGCACTCCGGTGAACCGCTTCTCGAAGCCGCCCGGCCCCTGGATGGTGAAGTCGTACGCCTGGTCCTCCTGCAGCGGGACCGTCACCGTCCGTGACTCGCCCGCCGGAATGCTGTGCTCGACCCCGAGCAGCTCGAAGGTGAACGCCTCGGTGCCCTCGTTGGCGGCGGTGATGTCGACGCCGCCCTTGTCGCAGTTCTCCGCGGCGGACAGCGCGGGTATCGCACCGGTCTTCGCCCAGCTGGCGCTCGCCGTCGCCGAGACGGTCGACTCGCTTGAGCCGGCCAGGATCTGCGTCTGACTGCGGCTCTCGGCGGCGAAGGCGCGCCCCACCGGCACGGTGGTCGAGGCCTGCACGATCAGCTCGGCCTGCCCGGCCGCGGCGTTCTCGGGAACCTCGAAGAACACCTGCCCGCCGTCGACCGCGGACGTCACGGCCCTGCCGTCCTCGTCCACGATCCGCACCCCACTGGTGGCGGCGTCCGCCGGGGGCGTCAGCGTCACGCCGTCCGCGTCGGTGTGCACCGTCACCGGACCGAGCCGCTCACCGGGGTGGCCGGAGACCGCGGGCGGGTCGAGCCGCAGGGACGCCTCGGGCTCCGCCACACCCCGCGCGCTCTTCTCCAGGTAGTCCGCGAGCTGCTCGGCCTGCGGGTCGACGGCGTCGACGTCCGCACCGTCCGAGTAGCGCCAGATGGCCACCTGCGTACCGGCCGCCGCGTCCTGCTCGGTGAGGCCGCCCTTGACGCCCGCCTTGCCCGCGAGGGCGGCGAGATCGTTCACCTGAGGGTAGGAGTTCTGCAGGATCCAGCGGATCTTGCCCGCGTCCCTGTTGGCACCCAGCGAGGTGCCACTCCAGGGCGTCTCGTGATACTTGGCGTCGCGCTGCGTGGGGTTGTGGATGTCGACGCAGTACGTCTGCAGCATGCCGCCGCCGTCGACGGACATCTCGAACAGGCCGGCCGAGATCTCCTGGTCACCGGTGTCGGCGTGGACGACAGCGCCGCCGTAGGTCTTGAGGCCACCTATCGTCGCGGTCGCCCCGCCCTGGCTCCAGGCCGCCCCGTCGGCCGCGGCCGTGCCGGCACCGGCCACCACCGAGGCGGCGACGAGCCCGGACACCAGGGTCGAGGCGGCCAGTCGAGCCGCCCCGCGCCCGCGCACCGACAGCGCAGAGAACGCAGCAAACACAGAATTCCCCTTCGAGCAGGACCCGTTGGCGTGGGGGGCACGGTCCCACCAGCAGAAGCTTCAAGCCCCAAGAGCTATGTCCGGCATCCTAGGTACGCGGCGCACCACGCTTCCCTGTGATCCCGTCGGAGGGCCGATCCGACTCGGAATCGTTATCGCCAAGATCCCTTGCGAGCAGGGCTTATCGACAAATCCACCGGGGTCGTTCGGAGCACATTCGCCGATAAGCCGCACTTCGGTCAGCCTCTGCAGGTGACTGACGTCACGTCACTGCCACCGGTTCCTGGGCCTGTTGGACGTCGGCGTCGGCGGGTGGTGTCTCCCACTCGGGCTCGGGCGGCGCGGATGCGGATGCGGATGCGGATGCGGATGCGGAGAAAGCGGCTGACGCTGTGGCTCCTGCCTCCGGCCTGAGGGTGCGCCGGAAGGCCGACGTACCGCGCGCGAGGTCGTGGCCGATGGCCGTCGCGTCGATGTCGGCCGAGGTCCAGCTCTGTCCCTCGCGCACGTCCGAGCGCACCTTCAGCCGGCCCTGCACCACCACGGGATCGCCCACGTTCAGCGACCCGGCGGCGTTCGTCGCGAGCTGTCGGTTGGCCCACACCGTGAAGAAGTTGGTGTGCCCGTCGGTCCACTCGTTCTTCCCGCGGTCCAGGTAGCGCGAGGTCACCGCCAGCCGGAAGCGCGCGGACGGTCCCGTCGTCAGCTCCCGGTACACCGGCTGTGTCGCCACGTTGCCCACCGCGCAGATGGTCGTCTCGTTCATCTCGGTCCCTCCCCTCGCCCGGCTTCTCCCGCCGGGCGGATACGCGTACGGGCCCGTCCCGTACGGCTGCGTCCGACCGTCCTCGCGATCGCCGCGAAGCCAGACTGCCGCCGTCGGGACGAGCCCGTTGAGCCCTGTGGATCACCGCCCGCCTGTGGATAACCGCGCCACCCGAACGGGTGAGCGCCGCACCCACGGGGCCCGTGGGCCCCACGGACACGTCGAGGACGCCCGCCCCGACCACAGTCCTCGCGGCTCAGGTCACCTCCCGGCGGACCCCACCCCCATGACCCGCCCGTACTGCTCACGGACCTCCCGGTACCGCAGCAGCTCCGAGGCCACGGGATCCAGCACCCGGGCCCGACCGCACCCGGCCGCCGCCTCCCGCAACCGCCGTTCCGCCTCCAGGCCGTACCGCCGGGCCGGAGCCCGGGCAGCCATCCGGCAGCCCCACTCGACGAGCGGGCCGCCGACGATGCCGGCCATCATCAGCAGCACCGGTACGCCCAGGTTGGGCGCCATCACCCCGACGATCTGCCCCACCAGCCAGAGTCCGCCCATGACCTGAAGGATCGTCATGGACGCCTGCACCAGAACGGCCGCCGGCCACCAGCCCGGCCGCGGCGGCCGCCCGGGCGGCAGTCCGGCCCGCGCGGCCAGCTCGTCGAGCGCCTCGGGCAGCCCCTGAGCGCCCCGTACGGCCGACTCGCGCACCGCCTGCGCCCACGGTGTGGGCAGCCCGGCCGACGCCCGGTCGGCGACCGTACGCACCGCCTGCTCGACGCGCTGCCGCGCGGTGGCCTCCTCGTCCGCCTGGGTCCGCACGGACAGGCGTCCCGTCGGGGGCTCGCCCCGGTCCTGGTACCAGCGCCACAGCCGCAGCCAGGGCGTCCCGCACGCGCGGTTGGCGTTGCGCAGCCATGCCCGCTCGGCGGCCTCGCCCGCGGCGGTGGCGCCGATCGCGTCCGCGAGCCGCGCGGAGAACTCGTCCCGCGCCTCCTCGCTGAGCCCGGTCCGCCGCCGCGCCGCGTACACGGGCCGCAGCCGCCATCCGGCGGCGTCCACGTCGGCCGAGATCCGGCGCGCGGCCGACCCGCGTTCCGCGACGAACTGGCCGAGCGCCTCGCGCAGTTCACCGACGCCCTCCCCCGTGAGAGCGGACAGCGCGAGCACGACGGCACCCGGTTCGCCGTGCTCGCCCAGCGCGATGCCGTCCTCGTCGAGCAGCCGCCGCAAGTCGTCGAGGACCTGGTCGGTGGCTTCCCCGGGCAGCCGGTCGACCTGGTTGAGGACGACGAACATGATCTCGGCGTGTCCCGCCATCGGCCGCAGATAGCGCTCGTGCAGGACCGCGTCGGCGTACTTCTCGGGGTCGACCACCCAGATGACCGCGTCGACGAGCGCCAGGACGCGGTCGACCTGCTCGCGGTGCTGCACGGCGGCCGAGTCGTGGTCGGGCAGGTCGACCAGGACGAGCCCGCGCAGCTGCCCGTCCGCGGCTGCGTTCTGCGCGGGACGCCGCCGCAGCCGCGGTGGGATGCCGAGCCGCTCGATGAGGCCGACCGCGCCGTCGCTCCAGCTGCAGGCCAGAGGCGAGGCGGTCGTGGGCCGTCGTACGCCCGTCTCCGAGATGGTCACCCCGGCGAGCGCGTTGAACAGCTGCGACTTGCCGCTGCCCGTGGCGCCCGCGATGGCGACGACGGTGTGCTGCCCGGAGAGCCTGCGCCGCGCCGCCGCCTCGTCGAGCACGCGGCCCGCCTCGGAGAGCGTCTTGTTGTCGAGCCGGGGGCGCGAGAGCCCGACCAGTTCACGCAGCGCGTCGAGCCGGGACCGCAACGCCCCGTCGTACGCGAGCGGCGTCACGACCTGCGCCCCGGACGCGCGGGGTTCCACGACGGGGGGTTGTTCCGGACCAGCGTTCTCATTCACACGCCTTGCGATCAGCCCGTCGTCCCAGGGGGTCGCCGAGTCCGTACCGGAGGAGGAGTCCGCGCGTGCGGCGTCCGACCGCGCGGAGGAGTCCACCCGAGAGGCGGAATCCGTACGAGGGGCGGGGTGCGTACGCGCGGAGGAATCCGTCCGGGACGGGGGCTCCGCGCGGGACGAGGGCTCCGTACGCGCGGAGGAATCCTTGCGTACGGGGGAATCCTTGCGTACGGAGGCACCGCCGCCCTTACGGCCGTCCGGGTCGGAGGCACCGCCACGCGCGGGCGTGTCACCGTCCCTGCGGCCGCCGGCGTCACGGCCACCCTCACGCGCGGGCGCCTCACCGCCCTCACGGCCGGCGGAGGCGGAGGCGGAGGCGGGGGCATCCTCCCGCGCGGGCGGGCCGCTCTCCTTGCGGCCGCCGGAGTCGGGGGCGCTCCCACGCGCGGGCGCGTCAACGTCCTTACGCCCCCCGGGCTCGGGGACACTCACCCGCATCTGTGCCTCACCATCCTCACGGCCGCCGGAGTCGAGGGCCCCCTCACGCGCGGGCGTGTCACTGTCCGTCAAGTCCTCCACGCGCGCGTGGCCGTCGTCCGCCCGGCCATCCCACTTAGCGAGCTTCCTCCAGAGCATGCTTCGGTTCTCCGGCTCCTCGACGGCTGCGGAACCATCGCCCTCGCCGGGCGCTCCCGCCACGTGATCGCCCTCCACGGGGAGGCGGTTCCCGGAAGCGCCCTCCAGCGGGACCTTCCCCGGGGTGTCGTTCTCGCGCACGGCGTTCCTCGTGGCGCCGTCCCCCTGCTGATCGGCGTGTTCCGTGTGGTCCTGGTCAGTGACGGCAGTCACCGGTCACCTCTCCTTCTGCAGTACGGACAGCGCGGCGATGAGTTCGGCCTGGGGTTCCGGATGGACCTCCAGGGCGTCGAGCGGGGCGAGCCGTCGCTCGCGTTCGTTGTGCATGACCCGGTCCAGGTGCTCGGTGAGGAGCCGCCCGGCCCGGTCGCGCAGCCGCAGCGCGCCGTGCGCGCCGATCCGCTCGGCGAGCCCCTCCCCCGCCGACCGCGCCCGGCGTCCACCCAGCAGCGCGGTGGCGACGAGGGCGGTGACGACTTCGGAATCGGGGGCGACGCTGCGGTCGAGGACGCTCACTTCGTCCTCCGCGTACTCCTCGAGCTCCCTGCGCCAGCGCCGTACGGCCATGCCGATGCGGTGTTCGACGCTCGCCGGGCGCGGGTCGCGGTCCGTCAGTTCCGGAGCAGCGGCCGCCGGTTCGCGCCGCCAGACGTCGTCGACGCGCTCGTCGGCGGCGGTGACGGCGCACAGCAGGAGGGTGCTCAGGCTCTCCACGAGCGACTCGAGCAGCTCGCCGGCGGAGCAGTCGAGCGGGAAGGCGCGCCAGCGCTTCAGCGCGTCGCCGGCGAGCACGGCACCGGCCTGCAGTCGGCTCCGTACGCGCGCGTACTCGCTGTCGTACGCGCTGTCCACGGCGCTGGTGAGCCGTAGCGCTGCCGCGTACTGGGCGGCGGCGGCGTTCGCCAGCTCGGGCATGCGGACCTTGAGCGAGTCGAGCAGACCGTTGGCCGTCCGGATGATGGCGTGTTCCCGTGCCCCCGGGTCCTGGGCCTGCTGGCTGAGCCAGGTGCGCAGCGGCGCCACCGCCGTGGCCGGCAGCAGCCCGCCGCCCCAGGCCGACTCGGGCAGTTCGGGCACGGTGAAGCGGGGGACGTGGCCGAGGCCGGCCTTGGTGAGGAGCGCGCCGTACTGCCGGGACACCTCGGAGACGACCTGATGCGGAACCCTGTCCAGAACGGTCACCAGGGTGGCGTCGTACTCCTTGGCGGTGCGCAGCAGATGCCAGGGGACGGCGTCGGCGTACCGGGCGGCCGTCGTGACCATCACCCAGATGTCGGCCGCGCAGATCAGTTGGGCCGCGAGGACACGGTTGTCCGCGATCAGGGAGTCGATGTCGGGCGCGTCGAGGAGGGCGAGCCCGGGTGGCAGCGTGTCGGCGGTCTCGAGCCGCAGCACACGCGCGGAATCGTCGCCCGGCGCCATCAGTTCCTCCGCCGGATCCTGCTCGGGCATCCACACGCGCGTGAGGTCGGGCAGCACCCTCACCCCGCTGAACCAGTGATGGTCGTCCGGATGACAGACCAGCACGGGATTTCGCGTGGTCGGGCGCAGCACTCCCGCCTCGGTCACGCGCCGGCCCACGATCGAGTTGACGAGCGTCGACTTGCCTGCCCCGGTGGATCCGCCCACCACGGCAAGCAACGGCGCTTCGGGCTCTCTCAAGCGGGGCACCAAATAATCGTCGAGCTGTGCGAGCAGTTCGTCGCGGTTGGCACGCGCGCGTGGCGCCCCCGCCAGGGGCAGCGGAAAGCGTGCGGCCGCGACACGGTCGCGCAGGGCGGAAAGTGCGTCGAGCAGCTGAGGCCGTACGTCCAAGGTCACCACATGCGAAGAATGCCCAATTTTAGGGGAATTCTGAAGCATATGAGCACGTCTGCGCGCCGACGGGACACAAGGGATGGAAGGGACGACTGGGACACAGGCATAGTCCAGGCATAACGAGTGCACAACACCCGGGGCGCGGGAGGCCAAAAGCGGTGCACGATTCGTACCTGCCTGCGATTATCAGGACCGCTTCACCGAACCTCCACATCGAGCCACGGAGGCGAAGCAACAGGGACACGGACGCGGGAGCCCTATCCTTGTCCCCGGCAACGTCACGGATCAGCCCACACCCGGGCGCACCACGACCGAGGCCACCACAACCGGCCCCCGTAGCTCAGTGGATAGAGCAGGCGCCTTCTAAGCGCTTGGCCGCAGGTTCGAGTCCTGCCGGGGGCGCCCAGTCTCCGCCCTCCTTCGGGAGGGCGTTTTTGCTGTTCAGGGTGCATGTCAGCTGTTACGGCGATGCCCCGGACGCCCTCTTTGTGATCAAAGGAAGGCTCCGGGGCTGCCCGGCTGTCACCGGGTTTTCGCGGGTGGCCGCGTCGAATGAGTGTCGAACTTCCGGGCCTCGGCGTCAGCCGGTGGGCGGCCGCTCGGGGAGATCTCCGGCAGCCTCGAGCCGCCTCTGCAGATCGGGCAGCCGGCCCTCGACGCATCGGGCGTAAGTCGCCAGGAGTACGGCAAAACTCTTCCCGGCCCACCCGGCCACCTGGATGGGCGGGATCCCGTCGTTCAGCCACCTCGTCAGGCGCGTGTTCCGGTGTCGTAGACGCGCCGTCCGGTGGGTGACTCAACGATGTGCAGAGGCAGCACAACCTTGCGGGCGTTGCGCCACGCTCGACGGATGACGGAACCGGCGAGGATGCCGCCCGCCCCCCGCCTTGGAACAGCAGGTCACCCGGCTGGAGCTGTTCGCCCTCGATGTGCTGCCGCGGGACGCGCGTGAGGGCAGGATGCCCTCACGCGCGGTACGCGTCTCGGCCTCGGCCCTGCCGGCCCGAACTCATGGGCCGTCCGAGGTCGCTCAACAGCCAACGAGGCAGCAGCTCCCATGCCGTTAACTGGCCATCAGTTCCGCGGCGGTATCGTCAGGCTCAATCAGACATGGTCGGGTAGTCCGAGGGATCTGCGCTTCCCCGCTGTCGACCCCGCGCAGCTACCGAAAGAACCGTGATGCTTCACCGGCCTGCTTCTGCAGCCTCGGCCTCCGCACCTGTCCTCAACCGGCCGTCGGTCACACGTGGGCATTCCCGGGGCGGGTTGTGGGCCGTCATCATGCTCTGGTGCCTGACGCGCCTGTGGCTTGTCCCCACTGCGTTGGGGGTCAACGCGTTCACGGGCCATGGCCGCCTCGACCCGTCCGTCGACAAGGTGTACCGCGGCTGGTACGAGGTTCTGAGCAACGGGTCCTTCCCTCTGCACGACGTCACGTGGCAGTACCCGCCCGGTGCGGCTCTGGCCGTCCTTGCCCCCGCGCTGGTCCCGGGGCTCGATTACGGACGCGCCTTCATCGCGCTGACCGCTCTCTGCGACGTCCTCATCTTTGCCATGCTGCTCTGTGCGGCACGAGTGGCCGGACGCGGTCTCGCCGGTGCCTGGCTCTGGACCGTGGGGCTGGCAGCGCTCAGCACCATGCCCTGGAATCGTTTCGATCTGCTCGTCACTGGGTTGGCCATGACCGCGCTCGTGGTGGCGTCCAACCAACGCGCTTGGTCCGACCGGGCATTCGGCGTGCTCGTTGCGCTGGGCTCGCTGGTCAAGGTGTGGCCGGCGCTGCTGCTGATCGGCACTCGCAAGGGACGCTGCACGCGAAGAGTCTGGGTTGCCGCGGCGCTCACCACGCTCGCGGTCACCGCTTCCTTCGTGTTCACCATGCCGAACGCCTTCTCCTTCCTCTCCGGCCAGAAGTCCCGCGGCATCCAGATCGAGTCCGTCGGAGCCTTGCCCTTTCATCTCGCCCGCCATCTGGGCTGGAGCGGAACCTGGGCGGCCAAGGATGGCTCGCACGAGTTCGTCGGACCGTACGTCGAGGGCGTCAGCCTCATCATGCAGGCACTGACCGTCCTGGCCTTGGGCTGGCTTTTGTACTGGCGCCAACGCTCGGACCTCGGCATTCCCTACGCCCTGCCCGACGCCGCCCTGACAGCCACCCTCCTCTTCGTCGTCACGAGCCGCGTGATCAGCCCGCAGTACATGGTGTGGCTGATCGGACTGGCGGCCGTCTGCCTGCTGCGCCCCGACACCACCCAGCGCCCTGTCGCCTTCCTCCTGCTCGCGGCCTGCCTGCTCACGACCTTGGACTTCCCGCTGCTCTACCGCGAACTCCGCGACGACGGTGCCCCTTTGGCCATTGCCAACCTGTACGCCCGCAACCTGCTGCTGGTCGCGGCAGCAGTGCTGTCGGGACTACGGCTGTGGCGCGCGACTGCGCTCCGACCGATTGATCGCGGGCTCCCGGGCTGAGAACTGTGACGCTGCGCGGTGAGGGAACTCAAGTACCTGACACCTGACCGCCATCACTGCATGGTTCCGTTCCTCCTCCTCAGCCCAGTTGCTCGGCCAGGCCGACGATGATGCTCTCCGGGCCGCGGAGGTAGCAGAGCAGGTAGCTGTCCTCGAACCGGGCGATCTCGCCGAGCAGTTCGGCACCGTGCGGGCGCAGGCGGGCAACGGTGGCCTCGATGTCGTCGACGGCGAACATGACGCGGTGCGTGCCCAGCACGTTGTGCGGCCGGTTGCGCGGCCCGTCGCTGATCGCGGCGGGGCTGCGGTACTTCGCCAGTTCGAGCCGGCTGTGGCCGTCGGGGGTCCGGACCATCGCGATGTCGCAGCGGACGCCGTCGAGTCCGGTGCACCGGTCGGCGACGGGGCCCTCGACCTGCGCCCTGCCCTCCAGCTCCATACCGAGTTCCACGAAGAACGCGATGGCGGCATCCATGTCGTCGACGACGATGCCGACGTTGTCCATCCGCTGAATCGCCATGGTGGTTTCTCCTTCTTCCTCGTACGGCCGGTGGTGGCCGCTGATGTCCCTGGGACGGAGCCGGTGGCACGTTCTCGACATCCGTAGACCGCCGAGCTCCAAAAAACTCGACCGCGCCTCGGATCAGATTCCTCCGGATGCACCGGCCCACCGCCGGGGCGCGATCCAGCGCGCTCGGCGTCCGTGGAGCAGCAGGTCAGGAGGGGTGTGTCGACGTTCGGCGATATTCACGGGGCGCGGGCGGGTCGAGGAGTCCTTCCCGGTGGCGCTCGATGTGTCACGGCCGATTCCCGCCGCACGCCGCAACCCCGGATCCCCGGCGGTCCCGCCACCTATAGGGGCCAGATAGGCGGCGCCGGAATCCTCCGCTCGGAGCGTCGCGCCGTCACGGGGCCGGCGACTCCGCTGTGGTCCGCACTGGGTACACCGTTCTGGGAGCGTGAGTCGGTTGGCACTTTCCGAGGTTCGAAACGATGTCCGCCTGCCGGTCACCGCCGCTCAACTCGGCGTGTGGGTGGCTCAGCGGCTGGAACCGGAGAGCCCGCTGTACCAGTGCGCCGTTCATTTCGACTCCGTCGCCCTGGACATCGAGGTGCTGCGCCGGGCCGTGATCCGCGCGGTGGCCGAGACCGACACGCTGCGGTCCCGGTTCGGTGACGACGGCGAGGTGTTCCAGATCGTCCGCGCCCAGGTGGACGCCACGGTGGACCTGGTGGACCTGCGGGCCGAGGCCGACCCGGAGGCCGCCGCCCGCGCCTGGATGGACCGCGATCTGGCCACCGTCGCCGACCTGGAAGCCGGTCCCCTGTTCCGGCACGCCCTGCTGGTTCTCTCGGACGAGCGGCACTTCTTCTACCTGCGCTACCACCACATCGTCCTCGACGGCTTCGGGCAGACCCGCTACCTGGACCGTCTGGCCCGTGTCTACACCGCCCTGGCCGCCGGTGAGGAGCCTGCCCAGGCCCGCCGCCGCGGGCTCGACGAGCTCGTGTCCGAGGAGCGCGCCTACCACGACTCCCCGCACCACACGAGCGATCGCGACTTCCTCCTCGGTCGCCTCGCCGGGGCCGAGGAGCGCCAGAGCCTCGCCGACGGTGCGGCCGGCCCGGCCCCCCGCGCCCTGCGCCGCCACACCGACCTGCCGAGTGAGCTGACCGGCACGCTCACCTCGGTCGGGCACTGGCCGGCCGTGATCGCCGCCGCCACCGCCGTCTACCACCACCGGATGCTCTCCGTCGACGACGTCGTCCTGGGCATCCCGGTGGCCGCCCGCCGCACCCCGGCCGCGCTGGCCACCCCGTCGATGCTCGCCAACGACCTGCCGCTGCGCGTCACCGTCACCCCCGACACCACGTTCGCCGACCTGGTCGGCACGGTCCGCGCCGAACTGGGCGCGCTGCTGCGGGCGCAGCGCTTCCGCCGTGAGGAACTGCACCAGGCCCGTGACCTCACCGGCACCGATGCCGCGCTGTTCGGCACAGCCGTCAACGCCATGTCGTTCGACGCCCGGGTCCGCTTCGGCGACGCACTCGCCACCCCCCGTCAGTTGTCCAACGGGCCCGTGGCCGATCTCGCGGTGGCCACCTACGGCGACCCCGCCGACGGCGAGGTCCGCCTGGAGTTCGCGGCCAACCCCGAGCTGTACCCGGAGGATGAACTCCGCGCCCACCAGGAGCGGTTCCTGACTCTGCTCGCCTCGCTGGCCGCCGCCCCCGGTGCTCCTGTCGGCCGTGCCGAACTGCTCGACCCCGCGACCGCCGACCGGCTGCTGCACGCCCCCAACGACACCGCCGGCCAGGTGCCCGGCGGCCTCGTCGAGCTGTTCGAGCGGCAGGCCGCCGCGCGTCCCGACGCCGTGGCGCTGCGCGCCGACGAGACGCTCACCTACGCCGAGTTGGACGCCCGCGCCAACCGGCTCGCCCACCGGCTGGCGGCGCTTGGCGTCGGCCCCGAGCGGCTCGTCGGGGTGGCGCTGCCGCGTACCGCCGGTCTGGTCGTGACCCTTCTCGCCGTGCTCAAGACCGGCGGCGCCTATCTGCCCATCGACCCCGAACACCCCGCCGACCGCCGTGCGATGATCCTCGGGGACGCGGGCCCGGAGCTGCTCGTCACCACCTCCGGCACCGAGGTCCCGGACGGGGTGCCCGCCCTGCTGCTCGAGTCGGTGGACTGGTCCGCCGGCGACCCGAGCCCGCTCGGCCGCCCGCAGGACGGCCGGTCCACCGCGTACGTCATCTACACCTCCGGCTCCACCGGCCGTCCCAAGGGCGTGGCCCTGGAGCGGGCCGCCATGGACAACTTCCTGGCCGCGATGGGCCGTGCGGTACCGGTCGGGCCCGAGGACCGGCTGCTCGCCGTCACCACCGTGAGCTTCGACATCGCCGTACTGGAGATCTTCCAGCCGCTGCTGGCGGGTGCCGGCGTGGTGCTCGCGAGCCGTGACGAGGTGCTCGACCCGGACGCCCTGCGGACCGTCGTCGAGCGCGAGGCGATCACCGTCGTCCAGGCCACCCCCAGCCTGTGGCAGCCGCTGATCGAGACCCGTCCGGAGGTCTTCGCCGGGGTGCGCGTGCTGACCGGCGGTGAGGCCCTGCCGCAGTCCCTGGCCGGCCTGCTGGCCGAGCACGCCGCGAGCGTCACCAACATGTACGGACCCACCGAGACCACCGTCTGGTCGATGACCGCGCCGGTCGAACGGGACGGCGGGCCGGTGCAGCTCGGCGCCCCGGTCCTCAACACCCAGGTGTACGTGCTCGACTCGGCGCTGCGCCCGGTCCCGGCCGGCTACGGCGGCGAGCTGTACATCGCCGGCGACGGGGTGGCCCGCGGCTACCGGGGCCGTCCCGGCCTGAGTGCCGAGCGGTTCGTAGCGGACCCGTACGGTCCGGCCGGCACCCGGATGTACCGCACCGGCGACCTGGTGCGGGTCGAGCCGGACGGCGGGTTCACCTTCCTGTCCCGCCTGGACCACCAGGTCAAGGTGCGCGGCTTCCGTATCGAACTGGGCGACATCGAGGCCGCGTTGCTCGCCCACCCGCCGGTCGAGCGGGCCGCCGTGCTGATGCGCGAGGACCGGCCCGGCGACAAGCGTCTGGTGGCCTACGTCGTCTCCCCGGAGGGCGACTCCCCGGCCCTGCGCGCCCACCTCGCCGAGCGCCTGCCCGAGTACATGATTCCCGGCGCCGTCGTGGTCCTGGACGCGCTGCCGCTGACGCCGAACGGCAAGCTGGACCGGCGCGCCCTACCCGCGCCCGTACGGGTCTCCCTGCCCGACGGGCGGGCCCCGCGCACCGAGCTGGAAGAGCGGCTGTGCGCCCTGTACGCGGAGGTCCTCGGTCTGGACTCCGTCACCGTCGACGACGACTTCTTCACCCTCGGCGGCACCTCCCTCTCGGCCACCCGCGTCGTCTCCCGCGCCGCCCGCGAGGGCGTCGCCGTGGCGATACGCGACCTGTTCCGGGCCCGCACCGTCGCCCGCCTCGCCCCCTCCTGCACGCCGGGTGACCGGGCCGGCGACGAGGCGCCGGTCGCGGCGCTGCCCGCGCCGCTGCCGGACGCCGAACTGGCCGCGCTGTTCGCCGACTCCGAGGTCGAGGACGTGCTGCCGCTGACGCCGCTCCAGGAAGGCCTGGTGGTGCACAGCCTCACCGCCGGCCGGGGCGACGACGTCTACACCGTCCGCATCGGTCTCGACCTGGCCGGCGAGGTGGACGTGGAGCGGCTGCGCGCCGCCCTCGACACCGTCGTGGCCCGCCACCCCGTGCTGCGTTCGGGGATCGCCCACGAGGAGGTGAGCCGGCCGGTGCTCGTGGTGCGCCGCCGGGCCGCCGTGCCGTGGCGCGTCCACGACCTGCGGGGACGTGCGGACGCCGTCGACGCGGTGCTGCGCGCCGAGGCCGACGAGCCCTTCGACCTCGCGTCCGCGCCGCTGCTGCGCGCGGCCCTGCTGCGCCTCGACGACGGGCACCGGCTCGTGGTGACCTGCCACCACCTGGTCCTCGACGGCTGGTCGGTGCCGATCCTGCTCGGCGAGACCTTGCGCGCCTACGGCGGCGGCCCGGCCGGCCCGGAGCCGCGGCCCTACCGCGACCACCTCGGCTGGCTGGCCGGCCGCGACCACGAGCGCTCCGCCGCCGTGTGGGGCGAAGCCCTCGCCGGGGTCCGTCCGACCCTCGTGGGCAGGTCCGGTGCTGCCCCTGCGCGGGATGCCGTACGGCTCGAAAGCGCCTTGGACGCCGCGACCACCACGCGGCTGGAGCGCACGGCACGCGCGCTCGGTGTCACCGTCAACAGCCTGGTGCAGGCCGCCTGGTCGGTCGCGTTGCGTGAGCTGACCGGTCAGGACGACGTGGTGTTCGGCATCACCGTGGCGGGCCGCCCCGCCGAAGTGCCGGGCGTCGACGGGATGGCCGGGCTCTTCGTCAACACCGTACCGCTGCGGTCCCGTCCGGGCTCCGGCCGCACCCTGGCCGAGGTGGCCCGCGCCGTCCAGGACGACCAGGCCGACCTCCTCGCGCACCAGTACCTGCCGCTCGTCGAGGTGCAGCGGGCAGCCGGCGTCGCCGGTCTCTTCGACACCCTCGTCGCCTTCCAGAACTATCCGGTGGACCGGGACACGCTGGACGCCGTGGCCCGGGAGAGCGGCCTGGTGGCCGGCGCCGCCGATGTCACCGACGTCAACCACTACCCGCTCACCCTCACCGCCGTGCCGGGCGAGCGGCTGGCGGCCCGGCTCACCTGCCGCCCACACCTGTTCGAGCCGGCCGCCGCCCAGGCCCTCCTCGACCGGTTCAACGACACCCTCGCCCGCCTCGCCGTCGCCCCCGGCACGTCGGTCGGCGAGCTGGTGCCCGACCGTGAGCCGGTCGCCGGTGAGGACCGGGGCGCCCTGGCCGAGCTGCGCGGCTTCCGGTTCGACCCGGCCGAGGTCGAGGCCGCGCTCACGGCCCATCCCGACGTGGTGCGCGCCGCGGCCGTGGTCCGCGAGGACACTCCCGGCGAGCGCCGCCTCGTCGGCTACGTGGTGCCGCGCCGGGGTGCCATCACCGACCCGTCGGCCCTGCGGGACGCCGTGGCCGCGGCCCTGCCGGACTACATGGTCCCGTCCGTCCTGGTCACCCTGGACACCCTGCCGCCGGCTCCCGGCGGCGGGATCGACCGGCGCGCGCTGCCCGTTCCGGTGATCGCCGGGGCAGCCGCCGCACGGGGGCCGCGGACCCCGCTGCAGGAGCTGCTGTGCGCGCTCTACGCGGAGGTGCTCGGCCTCGACACGGTCGGCGTCGACGAGGACTTCTTCGCGCTCGGCGGCGACAGCATCCTCGGCTTCAGGCTCCTCAGCCGGGCCCGGGCCCGTGGCGTCTCGTTCGGCTTCCGCGACATGTTCGAACGGCGCACGGTGGCTGCACTGGCCGAGGTGTGCTCCGCGTACGAGCCGACGGCCGAGCCCCGGCAGATCACGCTGCCCGTCTCCGCCGAGGAGGCCGAGCGGCTGACCGCCGAGCCCGGTGTGGAGGCCGTACTGCCGCTCTCGCCGAACCAGCAGGGTCTGCTCTTCCACCATGCCTTCGACGACACCGACGCCGACCCGTACACGCTGCAGGTCGTCCTCGGCTTCGCCGCTGCGGTGGACCCGGCGCGGCTCGGCGCCGCCCTGGACCGGGTGCTCGGCCGGCACGAGGCACTGCGCGCCGGTTTCCGCACCACCGAGGACCAGCGATCGGTGCAGTTGGTGCACGCGGCACCGAGCGTGCCGGTGCGAGAGGTGGCCGTCGCCGACGATGCCGCGTTCGCCGCGCTTCTGGACGAGGACCGGGCCACCCGCTTCGACCTGGCCCGCCCGCCGCTGGTTCGGGCGGCGGCGGTGCGCCGCGCCGACGGCACCGGGGCCGTCGTACTGACGATGCATCACATCGTCGTGGACGGCTGGTCGTTGCCGATCGTCGCCCGCGATCTGTTCACCGAGTACGGCGCCGCAGACCCGGGCGCCGTACAGGACGACGGAGTTTTTGGCGCCGTAGAGGACGCCGGAGAGCCGGCCCGCTACCGTGACCACCTCGCCTGGCTCGACGGCTCCGACACCGAGGCCTCGCTCAAGGTGTGGCGGGCTGCGCTCGCCGAGGTGACCGAGCCCTCGCGGGTCGCCACGGAGCAGGGTGCCCGGGTTCTTGAGCCGGTCCGGCAGGACCATCTGCTGACCGCGCAGGAGACTGCGGGCCTCGCCACCGCGGCCCGTCGGCACGGCGTCACCGTCAGCACCCTGGTGCAGGCCGCCTGGGCGATCGTGCTGCGCGGTCTGACCGGCCGCGACGAGGCGCTGTTCGGTGTCACCGTGGCCGGCCGCCCGGCCGAGCTGCCGGGCGCGGGCGACCTGGTGGGCCTGTTCATCAACACCGTGCCCCTGTCGGTACGGCTCGACCCGGGTGAGAGCCTGGGCGACCTCGCCGTCCGGCTCGGCCGTGAGCAGTCCGCGCTGCTCGACCACCACCACGTCGCCCTCGGCGACATCCAGCGCGCCCTGGGCATGGGCGAGCTCTTCGACACTCTGCTCAGTTTCGAGAACTATCCGCTGGACCTGGCGGCCATCACCGCCTCCGCGCGGGCCGCCGGGCTCGAGCTGGCCGACGCCCGGGTCCGCGACGGCAGCCACTTCGCCATCAGCGTCGTCGTCGAGCCCGGCGAACGGATGCGGCTGCGGGTGCGCCACCAGCCGCAGTTGGTGACCGAGGAGATCGCGCTGGCCGCCAGTGCGGAGCTGCTCGCGACCCTGCAAGCCTTCGCCGACGCGCCCGAGACGCCGCTCGGCCGTATCGCCAGGACCGACGAGGCGGCGCTCACGGAGCGTGTCCAGGAGCGGCCGACCACGACCCTTCCGGAGCTGTTCGCGGCGCAGGCGGCCCGTACTCCGGACGCCCCGGCCGTGCTTTCCGCCGGCGAGACTCTCACGTACCGGCAACTCGACCGCCGCTCCAACGCCCTGGCCGCCGAGCTGATCGAGCGCGGCGCCGGCCCCGGCCGCCTGGTCGCGGTGATGCTGCCGCGCTCGGTCGACCTGCTGGTCGCGCTGCTCGGCGTCCTCAAGTCCGGTGCCGCCTATGTGCCGGTCGACCCGGCCTACCCGGCGGAGCGGATCGCGGTCATCCTCCAGGACAGCGCGCCGGCGCTGGCCGTCACCACCGACCCGGACCTCGTGCCCGAGGGTCTCGCCACCGTACGGCCCACCGCGGCCGAGGCCGACGCGGTGGACGGCACTCCCCGCCCCGAGGACGCCGCATACGTCATCTTCACCTCGGGCTCCACCGGCCGGCCCAAGGGCGTGCTGGTGGAACACCGGGCGCTGGGCGCCTACTTGAGCCGGGCCGCCGAGGCCTACCCGGACGCGGCGGGCGTCGCCCTCGCGCACACCTCGGTGTCGTTCGACCTCACCGTCACCTGCCTGTACACCCCGCTGGTCGCGGGCGGCCAGGTGCACCTGGCCGAACTGCCGGACGCGATCGGGGCCGGACGCCCCACCTTCCTCAAGGGCACGCCCAGCCACCTGCGGCTCCTCGACACGCTGCCCGAGGAGGTGTCCCCGTCCGGGACGCTGGTGCTCGGCGGCGAGGCGCTGCGCGGCGACATGCTCGCCGGCTGGCGGGCCGCGCACCCCGAGGCGACCGTGATCAACGCCTACGGTCCGACCGAGGCGACCGTCAACGTCATGGAGTACCGGATCGAGCCGGGGCAGCCGCTGCCCGACGGCCCGGTCCCGGTCGGCCGGTCCTTCCCGTACGCCCGGGTGCACCTGCTCGACAGCGGTCTGCGGCCGGTGCGGCCCGGTGCCCGGGGCGAGCTGTACCTCGCCGGCGAGGGGCTGGCGCGCGGCTACCTCGGTCTGCCCGGCCAGACCTCGCACCGGTTCGTGGCCGACCCGTTCGGCCCGGCCGGCAGCCGGATGTACCGCACCGGTGACCTGGCCCGGCTGCGCCCGGACGGCGCCATCGAGTATCTGGGCCGGGTGGACGACCAGGTCAAGGTGCGCGGCTTCCGCATCGAGCTGGGCGAGGTGGAGGCGGCGGCCGAGGCCGTGCCCGGCGTGACGCGTGCCGCGGCGGCCGTCCGCGGCGCCGCGGGTGAAGCCCGCCTGGTCGGCTACCTGGTGGCGCCCGAGGGCGTGGACACCGCCGGCGTCGCGGCGCGGATGCGCGCGACGCTTCCCGAGTACATGGTGCCTGCCGCCTTCGTGGTCCTCGACGAGCTGCCGCTGACCCCCAACGGCAAGGTGGACCGGGCGGCCCTGCCCGAGCCCGCCGTCACCGCCGGCACGGCGACCCGTACGGCCTCCGGCGACCTGGAGGAGTGCCTGCTCGGCCTGTTCCGGCAGGTGCTGGGCCGCGAGGACGTCGGCGTGGACGACGACTTCTTCGCACTCGGCGGCGACAGCATCATGTCCATCC
>NZ_JBSGVW010000036.1:0-57836 GCF_053608645.1 Streptomyces sp. NPDC055013 | reverse complement strand
TCCATCCAACTCGTCGGACGTGCCCGCGCCGCGGGGCTGAAGTTCTCCGCACGGCACGTCTTCGAGCACCGCACGCCCGCCCGACTCGCCGCCGCCCTGGCGGAACAGGACGGGTCGGCGTCGGCCCCGGTCGCCGAACAGGGGCCGGACAACGCCCCGTTGCTGCCCCTGATGCGCCGCCTGGTCACGCGCGGTGGCCGATACGCCCAGTACCACCAGTCGGTCACCCTGACCCTGCCCCCGACCACTCGGGAGCACCTGGCCGCCGCCCTGGGCGCCGTCCTGGAGCGGCACGAGACCCTGCGGATGCGCGTCGCGGACGTGGAAGGCTTCACCATCACCCCGGTGGGCGCGGACGGGCCCGCGGCCCTCGCCGACTCCCTGCTGACCCGGGTCGACGCGCCCACGGACGCCTCCGACGAGGAGCTCGCCGCCCTCGTGGCCGAGCACACCGGTGCCGCCCGCGACAGCCTCGACCCGGCCGCCGGGCGCATGCTGCGCGCCGTCTGGTTCGACCGGGGCGCCGCGCGTGCGGGGCGACTGCTGCTCGTCGTGCACCACCTGGCCGTCGACGGTGTGTCGTGGCGCATCATCGTTCCCGACCTCGCCGCGGCCTGGGAGGCCGTCACCACGGGCGGCCGGCCCGACCCGGCGCCGGTGGGCACCTCGTTCGCCCACTGGGCCCGCGAGTTCACCGCACTGCCCACCGACGACGCGGAGCACTGGCGCGAACTGCTCGCGGCGGGCGACCCGTTGATCGGGTCCCGTCCCCTCGACCCCGGCCTCGACCTGCGCGGCGATGCCGGCCGGCTGACCCTGCGGCTGCCCGCCGGCGTGACCGGCGCGGTGCTCACGGACCTGCCCTCGGCCTTCCACGCGGGCCCGGACGACGTGCTCCTGACCGCGCTCGCCGTCGCCGTGCCGCTGTGGCGCGGCGACCGGGCCGGCCTGCTGGTGGACGTCGAGAGCCACGGCCGTCACGAGGACCTGGTCCCGGGCGCCGAACTCTCCCGCACCGTCGGCTGGTTCACCGTCGCCCACCCCGTACGCCTCGACACCCCTGCGGCCGACCGGCGCGCCGTCCTGGCGGGTGCGGACGCCGCCGGTGACGCTCTGCGTGCCGTCAAGGAACAGTTGCGTGCCACCCCGCGTCAGGGCATCGGCCACGGCCTCGCCCGCTTCGGCGACCCGCGCACCGAGCCACTGTTCGCGGAGCTCCCCGAGGCGCAGATCGGCTTCAACTACCTGGGCCGCGTGAGCCTGGCCGGCGCACTCGCCCCCGGCTGGGAGCTGGCATCCGTGGGCGCCGACGACGCCCCCGAAGTGCCGCTCTCCCACACGGTCGAGGTCAACGTCGCGGCGCACGAAGGCCCCGAGGGGCCGGAGCTGGTCGCCACCTGGACCTGGGCCCGCGCCCTGGTCTCCGACGCCGACGCGGCCCGCCTCGCCGAGCTGTGGAGCACCGCCCTGCGCGGGCTCGCCGCCCATGGCGAGCGCCCCGCCGCCGGCGGCCACACCCCGTCCGACCTGCTCATCCCGCTGGAGCAGGCGGAGATACGGGAGCTGGAGGCGGACGGTGACGTGGTCGAGCTGCTGCCGCTCGCCCCGCTCCAGGAGGGCCTGCTCTTCCACCACCAGTACGGCGACGGCGCCGACGACCCGTACATCTCCCAGCTCCGCGTGGAGCTGACCGGCGCCCTGGACCGCGCCCGGCTGCGCGCCGCCGCCGCCGAGGTGCAGCGCCGCCACCCCGCGCTGCGGGCCGCGTTCCGCCGCACCTCTCAGGGCACACCCGTGCAGGTGGTGCTGCGCGACCCCCGGCTCGACTTCACCGAGGTGGAGTTGACCGGGCCGGGCGACCTCGACTCCGTCTGCGCGGCCGACCGCCGGCGCGGTTTCGACATCACTTCCGCGCCCCTGATCCGCTGGACGCTGGCCTCCCTCGGCGAGCGTCACACCCTCGTCGTCTCCGCCCACCACAGCATCCGTGACGGCTGGTCCATGCCCATCGTGATGCGCGAGCTGATGGCCCTCTACCTGGGCGACCCGCTTCCCCGGGCCCGGCCGCACCGCGACCACTTGGCATGGCTCGCCGGGCAGGACCGAACTGCGGCGAGCGCCGCCTGGAGCCAGGCCCTGGCCGGCCTGGACGGCGGAACCCTGCTGTCCGACGGCCCGGCCCCGGCCGGGCAGGAGCCGGGCCGGCTCGACCTCGCCGTCGACGGACTCGACGTGCAGGCCGCCGCCCGCCGCCTCGGCGTCACGGTCAACTCCCTCGTCCAGGCGGCCTGGTTGCTCCTGGTGGCCCGGCTCACCGGCCGCGACGACGTGGTCACCGGCGTCACCGTCAGCGGCCGGCCCGCCGACCTGCCCGGGGCGGCCGACATGGTCGGCCTGTTCGTCAACACCGTGCCACTGCGCGCGACCCTGCGCGCCGACGAGCCGGTCGGAGACTTCGCCCGCCGGCTGCAGCTGGAACAGGCCCGGCTGGTGGAGCACCACCACCTCGGCCTGGTGGACATCCGGCGCCTCGCCGGACACGGCGAGCTCTTCGACACCTCCATGGTGTTCGAGAACTACCCGCTGGACGTGGCGGCCCTGTCGGCGGTGGCCCGCCGCGCCGGTCTGGAGTCCGGCGCGGTCGCGCACCACGCCGTCACCCACTACGCCCTCGCCATGGAGGCGAGCGCCGGCGCCGACGGCCTGCGGCTGCGGCTGCACCACCGCCCCGACGTGCTCACCGAGGAGCAGATGGGGCAGATCGCCGAACTGCTGCCCCGGCTGCTGCACACCGTCGTCGCCGAGCCCGCCACCCCGGTCGGCCGGATCTCCGGGCACACCCCTGCCTCCCGGGCCGCACTCCTGTCACTGGGCCACGGCCCCGAGGACGACGCGAACCCGGACACCTGGCCCGAGCTCTTCCTCGACCAGGTCCGTCGTACGCCCGACGCGCCGGCCCTGGTCACGGCCGCGCAGACTCTCACCTTCCGCGAACTCGCCGACCGCGCCGGGGCCCTGGCCCGGGTCCTCGCCGAGGCCGGGGTGGGCACCGAGAAGCGGGTGGCGATCGTGCTGCCGCGCTCGGTCGAGATGGTGGTTGCCCTGCACGCGGTCGCCCTGTCGGGCGGCGCGTTCGTACCGGTCGATCCGGCCCACCCGGCCGAGCGGATCGCGCAGACCTTGGCCGACGCGACGCCCGAACTGGTCCTCACCACGGCCGCGACCGCGCTGCCCGAGACAGGCCTGCGCCGGCTCGACCTGGACCTGCTCGACCTGGACCTGTCCGACCGGTCCGGCGAGGGCCTCGTCCGGCCCGTCCGCCCCGAGCAGTCCGCGTACGTCATCTACACCTCCGGCTCGACCGGCCGCCCCAAGGGCGTCGTCGTCACCCACGCGGGCATCCCCGGCCTGGCCCGGGCCCAGCGCGACGGTTTCGACGTCACCGAGGACAGCCGGGTGCTCCAGTTCGCCTCGCCGAGCTTCGACGCCTTCGTCTCCGAGGTGGCCGTCACCCTGCTCGCCGGCGCCCGCCTGGTCCTCGCCTCGCGCGAGGAGCTGCTGCCCGGCGCCCCGCTGGCGCGCACCGTCGCCGAGCACGGCGTCACCCACGCCACCTTGCCGCCGGCCGCCCTGCGCGAAATGCGGCCCGCGGACCTGCCGACCCTGCGCAGCCTGGCCGTCGCGGGTGAGCAGTGCCCGCCGCAGGTGGCGGAGCTCTGGTCGGCCGACCGTCACATGGTCAACGCGTACGGCCCGACCGAGACGACCGTGTGCGCCACCATGAGCGCCCCGCTGTCCGGGTTCGGCGTGCCGCCCATCGGCACCGCCCTGCCGGGGCTTGCGGTCCGCGTCCTCGACGCGCATCTGCAGCCCGTCCCGGTGGGTGTCGTGGGCGAGTTGTACGTGTCCGGCGCGGGCCTGGCACGCGGCTACCTCGACCGGCCGGCGCTGTCCGCCGAGCGGTTCGTCGCCGACCCGTTCGGCGCCCCGGGCAGCCGGATGTACCGCACCGGCGACCAGGTCTCCTGGCGCGAGGACGGGCAGCTGGTCTACGTCGGCCGCGCCGACCGGCAGATCAAGCTGCGCGGGTTCCGCATCGAGCCGGGCGAGATCGAGGCCGCCGCCGTGGCGGCCCCCGGGGTCGCCGCGAGCGCCGTCGTCGTTCGCGAGGACCGGCCCGGTGACCGCCGGGTGGTCGCCTATGCGGTGCCCGCCCCGGGCGCCACGGTGGTGCCCGCGGCGCTGCGCGCCCGGCTGCGCGAGACGCTCCCGGACCACATGGTCCCGGCCGCCGTCGTCGTCCTCGACCGGCTCCCGGTCACCGTCAACGGCAAGCTGGACCACGCCGCCCTGCCCGCCCCCCGCCACGACACCGCCGGGCGCGAGGCCGGGAGTCCCACGGAGGAGCTGCTCGCCGGGGTCTTCGCCGAGGTGCTCGGCGTGGCCCGGGTCGGGGTGGACGACTCCTTCTTCGACCTCGGAGGCCACTCGCTGCTCGCCATGCGCCTGGTCGCCAGGGTCCGCGCCGTGCTCGGCACGGAACTCGGGGTACGCGAGGTGTTCGAGACGCCCACCGTGCGGGAGCTCGCCCGCCTGGCCGCCGGCAGCCCGCTCGCCACCGCCTCCGACGCCCCCGGTGACCTGCCCCGCCCGGCCCGGCTGCCGCTGTCCTACGCGCAGCAGCGCCAGTGGTTCCTCGACCGCTTCGACGGCACGAACAGCGCGTACCACATCCCGATGGCGCTGCGCCTGACCGGCGTCCTCGACGAGGCGGCGCTCACCGCCGCCCTCGACGATCTGATGGCCCGTCATGAAAGCCTGCGTACCCTGATCGCCGAGGACGAGGAGGGCCCCTACCAGCGGATCGTGTCCACCGGCCTGCCGTTCGAACGGACCGAGGTCGATGCCGGCGAGCTGGACGGCGCGCTGCGCGAGGAGGTCGCCCGTCCCTTCGATCTGACGGCCGAAGTTCCCGTCCGCGCCCGGCTGTTCAGGGTCGGCGCCGAGGAGCACGTACTGCTCGTCGTGGTCCACCACATCGCCGGGGACGGCGCCTCCGTACCGGTGCTCGCCCGCGACCTCGTCGCCGGTTACCGGTCCCGCCTCGCCGGCGCCGCGCCCGAACGCCCCGGCGGCGCGCCGCAGCCCGTTCAGTACGCCGACTTCGCGCTGTGGCAGCGGTCGGTGCTCGGCGCCGAGGACGACCCGCAATCCGTGCTCGGCCGGCAGCTCGACCACTGGCGCACCACGCTCGCCGGGCTGCCGGAAGAGCTGACGCTGCCCACCGACCGGCCGCGCCCGGCGGCAGGACCGCACCGCGCGGGCCGCCACCGCATGGAGATCCCGGCCGGGCTGCACGACGAACTGGCCCGGACGGCGCGGGAGTTGAAGGCCACACCGTTCATGGTGGTGCAGGCCGCGCTGGCGGCCCTGCTGTCCCGGCTCGGCGCCGGCACCGACATCCCGATCGGCTCCCCGATCGCCGGCCGCTCCCACGAGGCTCTGACCGACGTCGTGGGCCTGTTCGCCAACACCCTGGTGCTGCGCACCGACGTGACCGGCGACCCGAGCTTCGCCGAACTCGTGGGCCGGGTGCGGGAGACGGATCTGGCCGCCTTCGCCCACCAGGACATGCCGTTCGAGCGTCTGGTGGAGGCGCTGCGCCCGGAGCGCTCCGCCGGACGCCACCCGCTGTTCCAGGTGGTCGTCGAATGGGGCGACGACGAGACCCGCGCCCTGAACGCCCTGGAGGACCTGCCGCATCTCGCCGTCGAGCCGCTCCGCCTGCCCATGGAGACCGCCAAGTTCGACCTCGTACTGCACCTGCGCCCGCGGCACACCGCCGAGGACGCCCCCGCGGGCATCACGGTGGACCTGGAGTACAGCGCCGACCTGTTCGACGCGTCGACCGCGGCGAGCCTGTGCGAGCGCCTGGTCCGGCTGCTCGGCGCCGCACTCGCCGAGCCCGCCCGGCCGGTGACCGACCTGGACGTACTGGCCGCGGACGAGCGGCACCTCCTGCTGACCGACTGGGCGCACACCCCGGCCGAGCCGTATCGGCCGATCACCGCCGGTGACACGGTCGTCGGTCGCTTCGAGGCGGCCGCCGCCGCCCACCCGGACGCCGTCGCCGTCACCGGCGAGGACGAGCGGGGCCGGGCGAGCTCCCTGACGTACGCGGAGCTCAACGCCCGGGCGAACCGGCTCGCCGCGCTGCTGCGCGCACGGGGCGCCGGGCCCGAGCAGTTCGTCGCGCTCGCCCTGCCCCGGGTGCCCGAACTCGTGGTGGCCGTGCTGGCGGTCCTCAAGTCCGGCGCCGGCTACCTGCCGGTCGACCCGGCCTACCCGGCCGAGCGCGTGGCCCTGCTGCTCGGCGACACCCGGCCGGTGGTCACCATCGGCACCCGGGCCACCGTGGCCGCCCTCGGCGGCGACGACAGCTGGCTGGCCCTGGACGACGAGGACGTCATCGCCGACCTCGCCGGACGTGGGTGCGCCGACCCGGCGCCGGTCGCCGCCGCCGACCACGCCGCGTACGTCATCTACACCTCCGGCTCCACCGGCACCCCCAAGGGCGTGGTGGTCACCCACCGCAATGTGCTGCGCCTCTTCGACGCCACCGACCACTGGTTCGGCTTCGGCGCCGAGGACACCTGGACCCTCTTCCACTCCTACGCCTTCGACTTCTCGGTGTGGGAGCTGTGGGGCCCGTTGCTGCACGGCGGCCGGCTCGTGGTGGTCCCGCACGCCGTCAGCCGGGAGCCCGCCGCCTTCCTGGAGCTCCTTCAGCGGGAGCGGGTCACCGTCCTCAACCAGACCCCGTCCGCCTTCCACGAACTGATCCGCGCCGACGAGGAGGCGGGCGGCGCCGACCTCGCGCTGCGCTACGTCGTCTTCGGCGGTGAGGCCCTGGACCCGGCCCGTCTGCTGCCCTGGTACGAGCGGCACGCCGACGACGGCCCGGTCCTGGTCAACATGTACGGGATCACCGAGACCACCGTGCACGTCACCCACCGCGCGCTGACCGCGGCCGAGGTGCGCGCCGGAGTGGCCGGCGCCATCGGGGTCGGCATCCCCGACCTCGGAGTGCACGTCCTGGACGAGCGGCTGCGGCCGGTCCCGCCCGGCGTCGTCGGCGAGATGTACGTCTCCGGTGCGGGCGTGGCCCGCGGTTACGCCCGTCGGCCCGGGCTGACCTCGGGTCGCTTCGTCGCCGACCCGTTCGGCGCGCCCGGCACCCGGATGTACCGCTCCGGTGACCTCGCCCGGCGCGGCCACGACGGCTCCCTGGAGTACCTGGGCCGGGCCGACGCGCAGGTCAAGGTGCGCGGCTTCCGCATCGAGCCCGGCGAGATCGAGTCGGTGCTGCTCGCGCTGGAACCGGTGGCCCAGGCCGCCGTCGTGGTCCGCGAGGACGACCCCGGCGACCGGCGCCTGGTGGCGTACGTGGTCACCGAGTCCACGGCCGACGGGGCCACCGGGGCGGCCCTGCGCGAGGCGGCCGCCGAGGTGCTGCCGACGCACATGGTGCCGTCGGCGGTGGTCGTGCTCGACCGGTTGCCGCTGACGGTCAACGGCAAGCTCGACCGCAAGGCGCTGCCCGCCCCGCAGACCACCGTCCGCGCCGAGGGCCGTGCCCCTTCGGGCCCGGCCGAGGAGCTCCTCGTGGACGCCTTCGCCGAGGTGCTCGGCGTCGACCGGGTCGGTGTGGACGACTCCTTCTTCGACCTCGGCGGGCACTCGCTGCTCGCGATGCGCCTGGTCACCCGCGTGCGGGCGGCCCTGGGCGCGGAGTTGGGGGTGCGCGACCTGTTCGAGTCGCCGACCCCGGCCGCCCTGGCCCGCCGCGCCGCCGGCGCCGAGGGCAGCGGCAGGGCCGCGCCGACCGCGCGGCCGCGCCCGGAGCGGATTCCTCTGTCGCACGCGCAGCAGCGCCTGTGGCTGCTCGACCGGCTCAGCGGACTCGACGCCGCCTACAACATCCCGATCGCGCTGCGCCTGACCGGCGCCCTGGATGCGGACCGGCTGCGGGAGGCGCTCGGGGACGTGGTGGCCCGGCACGAGAGCCTGCGCACCCTGGTCGACGACCGGGGCGGCAAGGGTGCCGACGCCTGGCTGCGGGTGCTGCCCGAGGTCCTGGTCGACCTGCCGGTCGTGCGGGTGCGCGCGGCGGACCTCGACGAGCGGATCGCCGCCGGCGCCGCCGCCGGCTTCGACCTCACCGCCGAAGTCCCCATCCGCGCTCGGCTGTTCGAGGTCGGCCCCGAGGAGCACGTGCTGCTCGTCGTGGTCCACCACATCGCGGGCGACGGCACCTCCATGCCCGTACTCGCCAAGGACCTGGCCACCGCCTACACGGCCCGCCTCGCGGGCACGGCCCCCGCCTGGGAGCCGCTGCCCGTCCAGTACGCCGACTACGCCCTGTGGCAGCGCGAGCTGCTCGGCGCCGGGACCGGCGGCCCGGGCGACGGCGAGCGCAGCGAGATGTCGCGGCAACTCGGCTTCTGGGCCGATGCGTTGAGCGGCCTTCCGGAAGAGCTCACGCTGCCGGTGGACCGGCCGCGTCCGGCGGTCGGACCGCACCGTGCGGGCCGGCACGTCTTCGCCGTGCCGCAGGACCTGTACGAACGCGTCCGTCAGGTGGCCCGCGAGCTCAGGGCCACCCCGTTCATGGTGGTGCAGGCCGCACTCGCGGCCCTGCTGTCCCGGCTGGGCGCCGGCACCGACATCCCGCTCGGCTCGCCCGTGGTCTCCCGCTCCGACGAGGCCCTCGCCGACGTGGTCGGCTTCTTCGTCAACACCCTGGTGCTGCGCACCGACGTGTCCGGCGACCCGAGTCTCGCCGAACTGGTCGATCGGGTGCGGGAGTTCGACCTGGCCGCGTTCGCCCACCAGGACGTGCCGTTCGAGCGTCTGGTGGAGACGCTGCGTCCGGAGCGCTCCGCCGCCCGCCACCCGTTGTTCCAGGTGGCGCTCAGCCTGGACAGCGCCGGCGGCACGGCCCTGGCCGAGATCGCCGGGATGCCCGGCCTCACGGTCGATCCGCGCCCGGTGGCGCCCTCGGTCGCCAAGTTCGACCTCACCTTCACGCTGACCGAGCAGCTCGACGACCAGGGGGGCCCGGTCGAGTGGAGCGGTGCCGTCGAGTACAGCGCCGACATGTTCGACGCCGGCACGGTGAGCCGGATGGCCCGCCGTCTGGTGCGGCTCCTGGACCTCCTGACCGACCGGCCCGAGGCCCCGGTCTCCGCCCATGACGTGCTGGTGGACGGGGAGCGCGAGGACATTCTCGGCAGCTGGCTGGAGAACGCCGCCCCGGTGGCCCCGGCGAGTCTGCCCGAGACCATCTCCCGCCGGGCGGCCGAGCACCCGGACGCACCCGCCGTCACCTTCGCAGGCGCCACCCTCACGTACGCCGAACTGGACGCGCGCGCCAACCGGTTCGCGCACGCCCTGCTGGCCCGGGGAGTCACCCCGGAGGCGCGGATCGGCGTACTGATGGAGCGCTCGGAGGCGCTGGCCGTCGCCCTGCTCGGCATCGTCAAGGCGGGCTGCGCCTACGTGCCCCTCAGCCCGGCCAACCCCGACGAGCGCCTGGTGTGGCTCCTCGACCAGGTGCAGGCACCGCTTCTCGTCGTCGACGAGGCGTGCCGCCGACGGGCCGAAGGCCTGGCCATGCGGGCCGAGTTGGTGCACGCCGAGGCGGACCTCCGAGCCCTGCCCGCCGAGGCACCCGCCGTGACGGTGACCCCGGAGCGGCTCGCCTACCTGATGTTCACCTCCGGCTCCAGCGGCCTGCCCAAGGGGGTCGCCATCTGCCACGGGGACATCGTCCAGCTCGCCGCCGACCGATGCTGGGACGGCGTCACCGACCGGGTGCCGCTGCACTCCCCGCACGCCTGGGACGCCTCCATCCTGGAGTTCTGGGTGCCGCTCCTGCGCGGCGGCGAGGTGCTCGTGGCCCCGCCCGGCGACCTGGACGTCACGGACCTGAAGACGCTGATCGCGGACTCCGGGATCACCTCGCTGTTCCTGACCGCCGGTCTCTTCCGGGTGCTCGCCCAGGAGATCCCGGAGGCGTTCGCCGCCGTACGCCAGGTCGCCACCGGTGGTGACGTGGTGTCGGGGACGGCCGTACGCCGCATCCTGGAGCACGCCCCCGACCTGCGGGTCGTCAATGCCTACGGGCCCACCGAGGTCACCGTGATGGCGTTGTCCCACCGTGTCGACCCGGACGCGCTCGACCCCCGTTCGCACAGCGTCCCGATCGGCCGCTCCCTGGACGCCATGCGGCACTACATCCTGGACGACGCGCTGCGGCCGGTGCCGCCGGGCGTCACCGGCGAGCTGTACGCGGCGGGTTCCGGCCTGGCCCGCTGCTACTGGAACCGCCCGGACCTGACCTCCGACCGGTTCGTCGCCGACCCGTACGGGCCGCCCGGCACCCGGATGTACCGCACGGGCGACCTGGCCCGCTGGACGGCAGGCGGCCTTGTCCAGTTCGCCGGGCGTGCCGACGAGCAGGTCAAGCTGCGCGGCTTCCGTATCGAGCTCGGCGAGATCGAGGCGGCGCTGGCCGCGGGACCCGGGGTGACCGCCTGCGCGGTGATCGTCCGCGAGGACCGGCCGGGCGACAAGCGCCTGGTCGCCTACACGGTGGCGGGACCCGGATACGACCGGGCCGCACTCGGCGCCCACCTGGGCCGCACCCTGCCCGACTACATGGTGCCCGCGGCGATCGTCGAACTGACCGAACTGCCGCTGACCGCGATCGGCAAGCTCGACCGCAGGGCACTGCCCGCACCGGAGTTCGGCAGCGCCGGCGGCCGGGCCGCCACGAACGCCGAGGAGGAGATCCTGGTCCGGCTGTTCACCGAGACCCTGGGGCTGCCCGGGGAGGCCGTCGACGCCGACAGTGCCTTCTTCGACCTCGGCGGCGACAGCATCATGGCCATCCAGCTGGTCAGCGCCGCCCGCCGGGAGGGCCTCAGGATCACCGGCGCCGACGTCTTCACGCACCGGACGGTCGCCGAACTGGCACGGGCCGCCGCGGCGGCCGAGGAGCCCGAGGACACCGAACCGGACGAGGCCGTCGGCGAGTTGCCCGCCTGGCCGATGCTGCACTGGCTGGCCGCGCGGCGGGTCCCGGTGGACCGCTTCAACCAGACCACCGTGCTGCGCGCGCCCGCCGAGCTCGACCTGGACCGGCTGCACGCCGTGATCGGGGCACTGCTCGCCCGCCACGACAGCCTGCGGCTCAAGGTGGCCGTCAACGACCCCGGCGACGCCGCCACCTGGCACGTAGAGGTCCCCGGACCGGATGCCGTACGGGCCGAGGACCGGGTGCGCAGGGTGGACGCCACGGAGCTCTCCGAGGCCGAACTCTCCGAGGCCGTACGTGCCCACGGCGAGGCGGCCGTCGGCCGGCTCTCCCCCGCCGACGGAGCCATGGTGGAGGTCGTCTGGTTCGACCGTGGTGAGCGGCACGGGCTGCTCCTGGTCGCCGTCAACCACCTGGCCATCGACGGGGTCTCCTGGCGCATCCTGCTGCCGGACCTGTTCCGGGCCTGGGGCGACGTCCTGGCCGGACGCGAAGTGGCACTCGACTCCGGCGGTACGTCGCTGCGCCGCTGGGCCGAGCGGGCGGCGGAGCGCGCCGCCGCACCGCGCACCCTGGCCGAGCTCGATCACTGGACCGGCACGTTGCGGCGTGGGCGGACTCAGATCGGCTCACGCCCGCTGGACCCGGCGGTGGACGTACTCGCCGACGCGCGGCGGCTGCGCCGCACGCTGCCGGCCCAGGTCACCGGGCACCTGCTCACCACGGCCCCGGCCGTGGTCGGGGCGGGCGTGGACGACGTCCTGCTCGCGGGCCTCGCGCTGGCCGAGGCCCGCCGGCGCCGCGACGCCCACGCGTCCGTCCTGATCGATGTGGAGAGCCACGGCCGCGAACGCGAGGGCGTCTCGGACCTGTCCCGCACCACGGGCTGGTTCACCGCCCTGTACCCGGTGCTCCTGGACGCCGCCGGCGTCGACCTCGACGAGGCGTTCGCGGGCGGCCACGCCGCCGGCACCGTCCTCAAGCACGTCAAGGAGCAGCTGCGGGCCGTGCCTTCGGAAGGCCTGGGCTACGGACTGCTGCGCCACCTCAACCCGGAGACCGCCGCGGCCTTCGAGGGGCTCGGCAGCGCCGGGATCGGCTTCAACTACCTGGGCCGGTTCGTGCCAGGGGAGACCGGCGACTGGTCAGTGGCCTCCGACGCGCCGCGCCCCGACGGCGAGGACCCGGCGACCCCGCTGGCCCATGCCGTCGAGATCAACGCGTACATCGAGGAGAGCCCGGAGGGGCCGCGTCTGGGGGCGACCTGGACCTGGGCCGCCGCAGTCCTCACCGAGGACGAGGTCAGCGCGCTGGCCGACGGCTGGTTCGAGGCGCTGACCGCTCTGGCGGAGCACGCCCAGCGGCCCGACGCGGGCGGCCTGACCCCCACCGACGTGGGGCTTATAGAGATCACACAGAGCGAGATTGAAGAGTTCGAGGACGAACTGGCCTCGGACTGGGAGATTTGAAGTGGCGAGAAGTACCCGCGCAGTCGATGACATCCTGCCTCTCTCCCCGCTCCAGAGCGGCCTGCTGTTCCACAGTGTCTTCGATGTATCCGACGAGTCGACTCCGGACATCTACACCGTCCAGTCGACCTTCCACCTGGCCGGCCCGCTGGACGCGGGCCGCGCCCGGGAGGCCGCCGAGGCCCTGCTGCGCCGGCACGCGAGCCTGCGGGTGGCGTTCCGCCAGCGCAAGGACGGGGAGTGGGTGCAGCTCGTCGCGGCCCGGTACAAGCTGCCGTGGACCGAGATCGATCTGTGCCACCTCTCCGAGTCGGAGGCCGACGCGGCGGCCCGCCGGGCCACGCTCGCCGATCGTGAGCAGCGCTTCGACACCGGCCGTCCGCCGCTGATCCGGTTCACCCTGATCCGGCTCGGCGGCGAGAGCCACCGCCTGGTCCTCACCATCCACCACACGGTGCTCGACGGCTGGTCCCTGCCGACGCTGCTGAAGGAGTACCACGCCCTGTACCTGTCGGGCGGGGACGCGAAGGGGCTGCCGCCGGTGGCCCCGTACCGGGACTACCTCGCCTGGTTGTCCCGCCAGGACGCGGACGCCTCGCGCGCCGCCTGGGACACCATGCTCGACGGGCTGACCGCCCCCACCCTGGTGGCCGGCACCACCGAGCACACCCCGCAGGACCCCGGACGCCACGAGTTCGGGCTCACCGCGGAGCAGACCCGGGCCCTCACGGCGCGGGCCCGCTCCGCGGGCGTCACCGTCAACACCGTGGTGCAGGCAGCCTGGTCGCTCGTGCTCGCCGGCCTGACCGGCACCGACGACGTGGTCTTCGGCGTCACCGTCAACGGCCGCCCCGCCGAACTGCCCGGCATCGAGTCCATGGTCGGCCTGTTCATCAACACCCTGCCGCTGCGCATCAGGCTGCGCCCCGAGCAGACCGCCGGCGAGTTGCTCGGCCGGGTGCACCGCGCCCAGGCCGAGCTGATCGCCCACCAGTATCTGGGCCTGTCGGAGGTGCAGCACCGCACCGGTCTCGGCCCGCTCTTCGACACCTCCGTCGTCTTCGAGAACTTTCCCTTCGAGTCCGGCCCCGCGGTCTCCGACGAGGCCGACCCGCTGCGGGTCGTGGGCGCCGAGAGCCACTCGGCCAACCACTTCCCGCTCAGCCTCGTCGGGATGCCGCAGGACGCCCTGCGCTTCAAGCTGTTCCACCAGCGCGACCTCTTCGACGACGCGGCCGCCGCGACGATCGGCGAGCGTTTCCTCGCCCTGCTCGACACCCTCGTGAGCGAACCGGAGCGCCGGCTCGGCCGGATCGACGTCATCGGCGCGGACGAGACCGCCCGTGCCCTGGCCGCTGCGGCAGGACCCGCAGGCCTGGCGGGGGACGCCGAACTGCGCACCCTGCCCGAGCTGTTCACCGCCCAGGCCGCGGCCACCCCGGACGCCCCCGCCGTCCGTGCCGGGGACCAGGTCCTGACGTACCGGCAACTCGACGCCCGGGCCAGTTTCGTGGCCCGCACCCTGATCGAGCGCGGGGTTCGCCCCGGCCGGACGGTGGCCGTGCTGCTGCCGCGCGGCGTCGACCTCGTGGTGGCGCTGCTCGGCGTCGCGAAGTCCGGCGGCGCCTACATACCGCTCGACCCTGAGCACCCGGCCGAGCGGATCGCGGCGGTGCTCGCCGACGCCGCCCCCGTGCTCGCCCTGACCGAGCCCGGCGCCGAGCTTCCCGGGGTCACGACGCTGACCGTCACCGAGGAGGAGACCGCCTCCTTCACTGCGGCGCCGCACCCGCACGACCCGGCCTACCTGATCTTCACGTCCGGCTCCACCGGCCGCCCCAAGGGCGTCGTCGTCGAGCACCGCTCGGTGGGCGCCTACCTCCTCAGGGCCCGTCAGGCGTATCCGGACGCCGCCGGCCTCACCCTCGTGCACTCCTCCGTCACCTTCGACCTCACCGTGACCGGCCTGTACACCCCGCTGGTGGCCGGAGGCTGCGCCCACCTGTCCGAGCTCCCGGACGCCGTCGGCGGTCCCCGTCCCACCTTCCTCAAGGGCACCCCCAGCCACCTGGAGCTGCTCGACACCCTGCCGACGGAGGTCTCCCCGTCCGGCACCCTCGTCCTGGGCGGCGAGGCCCTGCGCGGTGAGGCCCTGCACGCCTGGCGCGCGGCGCACCCGGACGCCACGGTGATCAACGCGTACGGCCCGACCGAGGCCACCGTCAACTGCCTGGAGTTCCGCATCGAGCCGGGCACCGAACCGGCCGACGGACCCGTCCCGATCGGCCGCCCCTTCGCCGGCACCCGCGCCTATGTCCTGGACGCGGCCCTGCGCCCGGTCGCCCCCGGCGTCGCCGGGGAGCTGTACATCTCCGGCGTCGTCCTCGCGCGCGGCTACCTCGGCCGCCCGGACCTCACCGCCGAGCGCTTCGTCGCCGACCCGTACGGCCCACCCGGCGCCCGCATGTACCGCACCGGCGACCTCGCCCGCCGCCGGACGGACGGCACCTTCGTCTACGCCGGCCGGGCCGACGACCAGATCAAGCTGCGCGGCTTCCGCATCGAGCCCGGCGAGATCGAGGCCGTGACCGCAGCTCACGCCGACGTCACCCGGGCCGTGGTCCTGGCCCGCGAGGACCGGCCGGGTGATGCCCGCCTGATCGCCTGGGTGACCCCCGAGACCGTGGACACCGAGGCACTGCGCGCGCACCTCGCCGACGCCCTCCCCGCCTACATGGTCCCGGCCGCGATCGTCGCCCTGCCGGCGATGCCGCTGACCCCCAACGGCAAGGTGGACCGCAAGGCGTTGCCCGCCCCTCAGGAGACCGCGACCGCGCTGCCCGTGCAGCGGGTGCCGCGCGACCCGCGCGAGGAGCTGGTGCGCGAGCTGTTCGCCGGGGTGCTGGGCCTCGCGGCCGTCGGCCCCGACGACGACTTCTTCGACCTCGGCGGCCATTCCCTGCTCGCCATCCGGATGGTCAGCAGGCTGCGCGCGAGCCTCGGTGTCGAGCTCTCCGTCAAGCACCTGTTCCGCAACCCCACCCCGGCGGCCCTGGTCCGCTCCCTGGGCGAGACCGAGGACGCGCGCCCGGTGCTCGCCCGGCGGGAGCGCCCCGAGCGCCTGCCGCTCTCCTACGGCCAGCAGCGGCTGTGGTTCCTGCACCGGATGGAGGGCCCGAACCCCGTCTACAACCTGGCCTCGGCGCTGCGCCTGACCGGGCCGCTCGACCACGACGCCCTGCGCGCGGCCTACGCCGATGTCCTGCACCGCCACGAGAGCCTGCGGACGGTCATCGCCGAGGACGAGCAGGGCGCCCACCAGGTCGTCCTGGCCGACGTGCGCCCCGAGCCGGTCCATGTGCGCTGCACCGAGGAGGAGTGGGCGCAGCTGCTCACCGAGCACGCCCGGCACCCCTTCGACCTGTCCACCGAGATCCCGCTGCGGCTCTTCCTGTACGAACTCGCCGAGGACCGGCACGAACTCCTCGTCCTGCTGCACCACGTGGCCGGAGACGGCTGGTCCACCCCGCTGCTCACCCGCGATCTGACCCGCGCGTACGCCGCCCGCGTCGCCGGAGAAGCCCCGCAGTGGGAGGAACTGCCCGTCCAGTACGCCGACTTCGCGCTGTGGCAGCACGAACTGATGGGCTCCGAGGACGATCCGGACAGCCGCGCCTCGCGGCAGCTGGCCTTCTGGCGCGAGACCCTCGACGGCTTGCCCGAGGAACTCGCCCTGCCCACCGACAGGCCGCGCCCCGCCGTCGCCTCCTACCGGGGCGACAACGTGGCGATCACAGTGCCGGCCGCGCTGCACCACGCCGTCGCCGAGTGCGCCCGGGCCGGCGACGCCACCGTGTTCATGGTGGTCCAGGCCGCGCTCGCGGTGACCCTGTCCCGGCTCGGCGCGGGTGACGACATCCCGCTCGGCTCCCCCGTGGCGGGCCGGCTCGACGAGGCGCTCGACGACCTCGTCGGCGACTTCATCAACACGCTGGTGCTGCGCACCGACGTCAGCGGCGACCCGACCTTCTCCGAACTTCTCTCCCGGGTGCGTGAGTTGGACCTGGCCGCCTGGTCCCACCAGGACCTGCCCTTCGAGCGGCTCGTCGAGGTGCTCAACCCCGCACGCTCCCTCGCCCGTTCCCCGCTGTTCCAGACCCTGCTCGCCTTCAACAACACCGGCGACCGCGCCGGCTCGGGGCCGGCCGAGGCCCGGCTCGGCGACCTCTCGGTGACCGCCCGCGGCGGCGTCGGCAGCGGCGTCGCCAAGTTCGACCTCGCGTTCAACCTGCGCGAACGGCACACCGCGGACGGTTCCGCGGACGGCATGACCGGCATCCTCGAGTACGCCGGTGACCTCTTCGACCACGCCACCGCCGAGCGCCTGGTGGACCGCTTCGTCACTGTCCTGGCCCGCCTGGTCGCCGAGCCCGGACAGCGCATCGGTGCCTTGGACGTCCTGCTCGACGGGGAGGGCGCGGCCGCCCTCACCGGCCCGGCGGACACTGCCCGCGCGGCCGAGGACCGCTGGTTCCTGGACCGGTTCGAGCGGCACGCAGCCGAGCGCCCGGACGCGCCGGCCGTGTCCGCCGGCGAGTCGACGCTCAGCTACGCCGAGCTCAACGCCCGGGCCAACGCCCTGGCCCGGCTGCTGATCGAGCGCGGCGCCGCCCCGGAGCGCTTCGTGGCCGTCGCCCTGCCGCGCACCACCGAACTGCTCGTCACGCTGCTCGCCGTCCAGAAGGCCGGCGCCGCCTACCTGCCGATCGACACCCACTTCCCCGCGGACCGCATCCGCCGGATGATCACGGACGCCGACCCGGCCGTCCTCGTCACCACCGGGGAGCTGCTGCCCGGCCTGCCCGCCGTCCCCGTACCCACCGTCCTCGCCGAGGAGGCCGGCCTCTCCCGGTACGAGGCCTCCGACCTCGACGTCCGCGTCCCGGCCACCGGCGCCGCGTACGTCCTGCACACCTCCGGTTCCACCGGCCTCCCCAAGGGTGTGGTGGTCCCTCGCGGCGCCCTGGACAACTTCCTGCGGGCGATGGCCGACCGGTGCGAGGCGACCGCGGACGACCGCCTCCTCGCCGTCACCACCATCGGGTTCGACATCGCGGCCCTGGAGCTCTATCTGCCGCTGGCCTGCGGCGGCAGTGTCGTCATCGCCGGCCCCGACACCGTCCGCGACCCGGAGGCACTGCGCGCGGCCGTCACCCGCCACGGCATCACCGTCATGCAGGCCACCCCCACCCTGTGGCGGGCCGCCGCCGGACGGGACGCCTCGTTCCTCGCCGGCGTCCGCGTCCTGGTGGGCGGCGAGGCGCTGCCCGCCGACCTGGCCGCGACCCTGACCGGCGCCGCACAGTCGGTCCTGAACGTGTACGGCCCCACCGAGACCACCGTCTGGTCCACCGCCGCCGGGATCACCGACCCGGCCGACATCCATCTCGGCGATCCGCTGGACAACACCGGTGTGTACCTCCTGGACGACCTGCTGCGGCCGGTCGCACCCGGTGTGCCCGGTGAGCTGTACCTGTCCGGCGCCGGACTCGCCCGCGGCTACCTCGGCCAGCCCGGCCGCACCGCCGAGCGGTTCGTGCCCGACCCGTTCGGCGCCGCCGGCACCCTGATGTACCGCACCGGCGACGTCGTCCGGCGCACCGCACAGGGCCGCCTCGGCTACGTCGGCCGCGGTGACCAGCAGGTCAAGCTGCGGGGCTTCCGTATCGAGACCGGCGAGGTCGAGGCCGTGCTCGCCGCCCATGCGGACGTCACGGCCGCGGCCGTAGCGGTACGACCCGACGCGGCCGGCGAACCCCGCCTGGTCGCCTGGGTGGTGGCCGACCTGGACCTGCCGGCGCTGCGCGCCCATGTGGCCGGCGCCGTCCCCGAGTACATGGTCCCGGGTGCCTTCGTGCTGCTGCCCGAGCTGCCGCTGACCGCGAACGGCAAGCTGAACCGCGCCGCGCTGCCCGACCCGGCCGAGACCCACGACACCGCGGGACGGCCGCCGCGCTCCCCGCAGGAGGAGATCCTCTGCGGCCTGTTCGCGGAGATCCTCAGCCGGCCCCGGGTCTCCATCGACGACGACTTCTTCGCCGTCGGCGGCCACTCGCTGGCCGCGATGCGCCTGGTCGGCCGCATCCGGTCGGTCCTCGACGTGGACCTGCCGATCAGCGTCCTGTTCGAGGCACCCACCGTGGCGGCCCTCGCCGCCCGCGTCACAGGGGCGAGCGCGAGCCGCGCACCGCTGGTGGCCGGGCCCCGCCCGGAGCGCCTGCCCGCCTCGCCTGCGCAGCAACGCCTGTGGTTCCTCGGCCGCTTCGAGGAGCCGGGCAGCCCCACGTACAACGTGCCCGTCGTGCTGCGCCTGACCGGCACCCTGGACCAGGACGCGCTGGCCGCGGCCCTGACCGACGTCGTCACCCGCCACGAGACCCTGCGCACGGTCTTCGCCGAGGACGCCGAGGGCCCGCACCAGATCGTCCTCGACCCCCGGCCGGTCCCGACGGAGGTACGGCCCGCCACCGAGGAGGAGCTGCCCGCCCTGCTCACCGAGGCCGCCCGGACGGGCTTCGACCTCGCCTCGGACATCCCGCTGCGCGCCCGCCTGTTCGCCCTCGCCCCCGACGAGCACGCCCTGCTGCTCGTCATGCACCACATCGCGGGCGACGGCGGCTGGTCGGTTCCACTGCTCGTCAAGGACCTGGCCACCGCGTACGCGGCCCGGCACGGCGGCACCGCACCGGCCTGGCAGCCACTGGCCGTCCAGTACGCCGACTACACCCTGTGGCAGCGCGAGGTGCTCGGCTCCGCCGCAGACCCGGACAGTGAGCTGGGCCGTCAACTTGCCTACTGGCGTGACGCGTTGGCTGATCTGCCGGAGGAACTCACCCTGCCCGCCGACCGCCCGCGCCCGCGCCAGGGCACCGGTCAGGGCGCCGACCTGCGCTTCCACATCCCCGCGGAGCTGCACGCGGAGCTGGAGTCCCTGGCCCAGAAGCACCGGGCGAGTCTGTTCATGGTGGTCCAGGCCGCGCTCGCGGTGACCCTGTCCCGGCTGGGCGCCGGTGACGACATCCCGCTGGGCACCCCCAGTGCGGGCCGGGTCAACGAGGCGCTCGACGGCCTCATCGGCTTCTTCGTCAACACCCTCGTGCTGCGCACCGACCTGTCGGGCGACCCTTCGTTCACCGAGGTGCTGGACCGGGTCCGCACCACCTCGCTGAACGCGTACGCGCACCAGGACGTGCCGTTCGAGCGGCTGGTGGAGACCCTCAACCCGGACCGCTCGCTGGGCCGGCACCCGCTCTTCCAGACGATGGTCACCTGGAACAACGCCGGCCACGACACCACGGGGCGGCTCGCCGAGGACCTGCCCGACCTGCGCATGCGCGTCGGCGAGGTCGGCACCGGCGTGGCCACCTTCGACCTGCTGTTCGCCTTCTCCGACCTGCGCACCGAGCGCGGCGCCCCGGACGGCCTGACCGTCCGCCTGGAGTACGCGACGGACCTGTACGGCCCGGCCACGGCCGAGCTGTTCGCCTCCGGTCTGCTCGCGGTCCTCACCGCGGTCGCCGCCGACGCCGAACGTCCCGTGCACCGCGTCGACGTGCTTCCCGAGGCCGCCCGCACCGAGCTGCGCACCGCCTCGCAGGGCGCCCGGCCGCGTCCGTACCGGCCGCTCGCCCCGCTCCTCGCCGAACAGGGCGCCCGGACCGCCGACACGGTCGCGGTCACCGACGACCGGGGCAGCCTCACGTACCGCGCACTGCACGAGCGGGCACGCGCCCTGGCCGTCGAGCTGCGGGGCCTCGGGCTCGGCCCGGAGGACCGGGTCGCGGTCGCGCTGCCGCGCGGCACCGACCTGGCCGTCGCCCTCGTCGCCGTGCTCACGGCGGGTCCCGCGTATGTGCCGGTCGATCCCGAACTCCCCGCCGAGCGCATCGCGTTGATGCTCGCCGACACCCGGCCCGGGGCACTGATCACCACCGCCGCGATCGGTGCGGACCTGCCGGACTGCGACGCCGCCCGGATCCTCGTCGAGGAACCGCGCCCGGCGGCCGGGAAGGACACGGAATTCCCCGCAGCGCTGCCCGAGCACCCCGCGTATGTGATCTACACCTCCGGCTCAACCGGGCGCCCCAAGGGCATCGTGATGCCGCACCGCGCCCTGGCCGGGCTGCTGGACTGGCACGAGCGGGCGGTGCCCGGCGCATTCGGCACCGTGGTGGCCCAGTTCACCGCCGTCGGCTTCGACGTGTCCGTACAGGAGATCCTCTCCGCGCTGCTGTCCGGCAAGACCCTCGCGGTCTGCCCCGAGGACACCCGCCGCGACCCGCGCGAGCTGGCCCGCTGGCTGGCCCGGCATCGGGTGGCCGAGCTGTACGCCCCGAACCTGGTGATCGACGGCGTCCTGGAGGCCGCCCGCGAGTGCGGTGCCGACCTGTCCGGACTGCGCCACCTCGTCCAGGCCGGTGAGGCCCTGACCCTGCGCGAGCCGGTCCGCGCCCACCACACGCGGACCACGACCCGGCTGCACAACCACTACGGGCCCGCCGAGACCCACGTGGTGACCGCGTGGACGCTACCCGTCGACGTGGCCGACTGGCCGGACACCCCGCCCGTCGGCCGCCCCGTGGACGGCGTCGGCGTCCGCGTCCTGGACGCGGGTCTGCTGCCCGTGCCACCCGGAGTCGTCGGTGAACTGCACCTGTCCGGCGAGGCGTTGGCGCGCGGCTACCTCGGCCGTCCCGACCTGACCGCCGAGCGGTTCGTCGCCGACCCGTACGGCCCCGCGGGCTCCCGCATGTACCGCACCGGCGACCTGGTACGGACGACCGCCGACGGCGACCTCGTCTACGTCGGCCGCGCCGACCACCAGGTCAAGCTCCGCGGCTTCCGCATCGAGCCCGGCGAGATCGAGGCCGCGCTGACCGCCCACGCGGAGGTGACCCGGTGCGCCGTCGTGGTCCGCGAGGACACTCCCGGCGACAGGCGCCTGGTCGCCTACGCGGTGGCCGGCCGGGACCGCACGGCCCCGGCCGCCGCCACGCTGCGCGCCCACCTCGCGAGCCGGCTGCCGGCCCACATGGTGCCCGCCGCGTACGTCCTCCTCGACGAGCTGCCGCTGACCCGCACCGGCAAGCTGGACCGGGCGGCACTGCCGGCCCCGGCCCATGAGACGGCCACCACCGCACGCGCCCCGCGCACGGCGCGCGAGGAGGCCCTGTGCGGTCTGTTCGCCGAGGTCCTCGGACGTCCGGCGGTCGGCGTCGACCAGGACTTCTTCGAGCTGGGCGGCCACTCCCTGCTCGCCACCCGCCTGGTGGCCAGGATCCGCACCGTCCTCGGCGTCGAACTCGCCGTCCGGGGCCTGTTCGAGGAGCCCACGCCGGCCGGGCTCGCCGCCCTTCTGGACCACGCCGAGGGCGCCCGCCGCGCCGTGACACGCCGCGAGCGGCCCGGGCGGATCCCGCTCTCCCCCGCCCAGCGCCGGCTGTGGTTCCTGCACCGCCTGGAGGGACCGAGCGCGACCTGGAACATGCCCACGGCCCTGAGGCTCACCGGCGCCCTCGACGAGGACGCCCTCGGTGCGGCCCTCGCTGACGTCGTCACCCGGCACGAGTCGCTGCGCACCGTCATCGCCGACTCCGCGGACGACGCGGACGACGGCCACCAGCTGATCCGTACGCCCGAGGAGACCGTCGCCGCCCTCGGCGCCCTGCGCGCCACCGAGGTGACACCCGCGGATCTCGCGGACCGGCTCGCCGAGGCGGCATCCCGCCCGTTCGACCTGGCCGCCGAGCCGCCGCTGCGGGTCACCCTGCTGCGCACCGGCCCTCTGGAGCACGTGCTGCTGCTCCTGCTCCACCACATCGCCACCGACGGCTGGTCGGCACCCGTGCTCGCCCGTGACCTCACCGAGGCGTACGCGGCACGTCAGGCCGGCGAGGCGCCCGGCTGGGTCGAACTGCCGGTCCAGTACGCCGACTACACGCTGTGGCAGCGGGACGCACTCGGCTCCGAGAGCGACCCGGACAGCATCGCGGCACGCCAACTCTCCTACTGGAAGCAGGCGTTGGCGGAACTGCCCGAGGAACTGGCCCTGCCCGCCGACCGCCCCCGGCCCCCGGTCGCCACGCACCGCGGCGACGCCGTGCCCTTCCACGTACCGGCCGACCTGCACGCGGGCCTCGCCGCCCTCGCGGGCGAGAGCCGGGCCAGCCTCTTCATGGTGGTCCAGGCGGCCTGGGCCACCCTGCTGTCCAGGCTGGGAGCGGGCGAGGACATCCCGATCGGCACGCCGATCGCGGGACGCACGGACGAGGCCCTGGACGATCTGGTCGGCTTCTTCGTCAACACCCTCGTCCTGCGTGCCGACCTGTCCGGCGATCCCGCCTTCGCCGAGCTGGTGGACCGGGTGCGCGAGACCTCACTCGCGGCCTACGCCCACCAGGACGTGCCCTTCGAGCGCCTTGTGGAGGTGCTCAACCCGGCCCGGTCGCTGGCCCGCCACCCGCTGTTCCAGACCATGCTGATGTGGAACAACAACGACGACCGCATCGCCGCCGGCGTCGCGGACCGGTTCCCCGGCCTGACCGCCGAGACACTGCCGCTCGGCACCAGGGTCGCCAAGTACGACCTCACCCTGGCCCTCAAGGACGCCTACTCCGCGGACGGTGACCCGGCCGGCCTCCACGGCCACCTGGAGTTCGCCACGGACCTGTTCGACCGGGCCACCGCCGAGAGCTTCGTGGAGCGCTTCACGCGGGTGCTGCGCACGGTGGTGGAGGCGCCGGGAACACCGGTGTCGGACGTGGACGTGATGGCCCCGGGTGAACGGGAGAGGGTTCTCGGTGAGTGGAACGACAGCGACCGCGAGGTCCCGGACGCCTCTCTCGCGGAGCTCTTCGCCGACCGTGTGGCGGTTTCGCCTCAGGCGTCTGCTCTGGTCCTCGGTGATGTGGCGGTCCCGTACGGGGAGTTGAACGCCCGGGCGAACCGGCTCGCGCACTGGCTGATCGAGCGGGGTGCGGGCCCGGAGCGGCTGGTCGCCGTCGCCCTGCCACGGTCGGTGGACCTGGTGGTCGCGCTGCTCGCGGTACTCAAGTCGGGCGCCGGATACGTCCCCGTGGACCCCGAGTTCCCCCAGGAGCGGATCACGTACATCCTCCAGGACGCGGACCCGGTGCTGACCCTGACCGAGGACGTCCTCGCGCAGGCGAATCTGTCGGACCGCGACGCGAACGACCCCGTGGGCGTACGGAGTTCGGGTCACGACGTGGCGTACGTGATCTACACGTCGGGTTCGACGGGCCACCCGAAGGGTGTCGCCGTGTCGCAGGCGGCGCTGGTCAACTTCCTGACCGCCATGCAGGACCGTTTCCCGCTCGGTGAGGAGGACCGTCTCGCGGCGGTGACCACGGTCGGGTTCGACATCGCGGGCCTGGAGCTGTTCCTGCCGCTGCTGCACGGCGCCCAAGTCGTGCTGGCCCCCCGGGACATCGTCCGTGACCCCGCCGCCCTGGCCTCGCTGATCCGCGAGTCGGGCGCCACGATCGTCCAGGCCACGCCGAGTCTGTGGCACGCCCTGGTCGAGGCCGGCGGAGTACCGGGCACCGTCCGGGTCCTGGTCGGCGGCGAGGCCCTGCCCGCGGCACTGGCCCGCACACTCGCCGCCGGCGGTCGCTCGGTCACCAACCTGTACGGCCCGACCGAGACAACCATCTGGTCGACGGCCGCCACGGTCACCGACTCCGGGGACGTCTCCATCGGCGCTCCCATCGCCAACACCCGCGTGTACATACTGGATTCAGGGCTCCGCCCGGTCCCCGTCGGCGTCGCGGGTGAGCTGTACATCTCCGGTGCGGGGCTGGCCCGCGGCTACCACCGCCGCCCCGGCCTGTCCGCCGAGCGTTTCGTCGCCGACCCCTACGGCCCGACCGGCACCCGCATGTACCGCACCGGCGACCTCGTACGGCGTACCGCGGACGGCCGGCTCGACTACCTCGGCCGCACCGACTTCCAGGTCAAGGTCCGCGGCTTCCGCATCGAACTCGGCGAGATCGAGGCCGCCGTCCTCGACCACCCGGACGTGACCCGCACCGCCGTCGTGGTCCGCGAGGACACCCCCGGCGACAAGCGCATCGTCGCCTACGTCGTCCCCGCCCCCGACGGGACCCCGGACGGGGACGTGCTGCGCAAGCACGTGGCGACGAGCCTGCCCGACTACATGGTCCCCGCGGCGTTCGTCACCCTCGACGAGCTGCCGATGACACCCAACGGCAAGCTCGACCGCGCCGCCCTGCCCGCCCCCGCGCTCGGCGCGCTCGGCGAGGGCCGCGCGCCGCGCACCCCGCAGGAGGAGACCCTGTGCGGGCTGTTCGCCGAGATCCTCGGCGTCGCCGAAGTGAGCATCGACGACGACTTCTTCGTCCTCGGTGGCCACTCGCTGCTCGCGAACCGCCTGGCCGCCCGGGTCCGATCCGCCCTCGGCAAGGAAATGAGCATCCGCGGCTTCTTCGAGAAGCCCACTGTCGCCGCCCTGGCCGAGAGCCTCGAAAGCGTGCAGGCCACCACCACCCGTCCCGCGCTGCGCCGCCGTACCGGGAACAAGGAGAACTCGTGACCACGCTGTCCTTCTCGCAGCGCCGCCTGTGGTTCCTCAACCAGTTGGACGGCCCGAGCGCGATCTACAACATCCCCACCGCCCTGCGGCTCTCCGGCTCCCTCGACCGGGACGCCCTGACCGCCGCCCTCGCCGACGTCGTCACCCGTCACGAGACCCTGCGCACGGTGCTCGCCGACGGGCCCGAGGGGCCCCACCAGGTCGTCCTCGCCGCGGACACCGACGCCGCCGCGCCCGCCCTCGCGGTGGTGCCCACCGACGAGGCCGGCCTGGACCGGGCCCTGGCGACCGCGGCCCGGCACGAGTTCGACCTGCTCGGCGAGACCCCGGTCCGCTGCACCCTGTTCGAGCTCGCGCCGGACGAACACGTCCTGCTGGTGCTGCTGCACCACGTGGCGGGCGACGGCTGGTCGATCCCCGTCCTCGTCCGCGACCTGCTCGGGGCGTACGCGGCCCGGCAGGCCGGCCGGGCGCCCGGATGGGACGAACTGCCCGTCCAGTACTCGGACTTCACCGTCTGGCAGCAGGAGCTGCTCGGCTCCGAGGACGACCCCGACAGCGTGATCACCCGGCAGCTCACGTACTGGCGTGCCACCCTCGCCGACCTGCCGGAGGAGCTCGGCCTGCCGACCGACCGGCCCCGCCCGGCGACCGCCTCCCACCAGGGCGACACCCTGCCCCTCGCGGTACCGGCTGACGTGCACACGCGACTCCTGGAGTTGGCGCGGGAGAACCGAGCGAGTCTGTTCATGGTCGTCCAGGCCGCCCTGGCCACCCTGCTGTCCAAGCTGAGCGGCAGCACGGACGTTCCGATCGGCACTCCGATCGCGGGCCGCACCGACGAGGCCCTGGACGATCTGGTCGGGTTCTTCGTCAACACCCTGGTGCTGCGCGCTGACCTGTCCGGCACACCCACGTTCCGGGAACTGCTCGACCGGGTCCGGGACGCCGATCTGCATGCCTACGAGCACCAGGACGTGCCCTTCGAACGGCTCGTGGAAGTGCTCAACCCGCCCCGGGCGATGGCCCGCCACCCCCTCTTCCAGACCCTGCTGACCTGGAACGACAACGACCAGCGGCAGGCCCGCACGGCCGCCGCCGAACTGCCCGGCCTCACCGTCGGCGGGCACACGGCCGAGACCCGCACCGCCCGCTTCGACCTCTCCTTCACGGTCGAGGAGCGCCAGGCGTCCTCCGGCGCGCCGGAGGGCCTGAGCGGCGCCCTGAACTACAGCACGGACCTCTTCGACCGGGCCACCGCCGAGCGCATCGCCGAACGGTTCACCCGCGTCCTCGCGGCGGTGGCGGCCGCCCCGGACGCACCGGTCGCCCGTGTGGACCTGCTCACCCCCGACGAGCGGCACGAGGTCCTGGAGCTCGCCAACGCGACCTCCCGGGACGTCGAACCGTCCTGTGTCGCCGAGCTGTTCGCGCAGCGCGCGGCGTCCTCGCCCGAGGCGCCCGCCCTCACCTTCGGTGATGTGGCGGTCTCGTACGGGGAGTTGAACGCCCGGGCGAACCGGCTCGCGCACTGGCTGATCGAGCGGGGTGCGGGCCCGGAGCGGCTGGTCGCCGTCGCCCTGCCACGGTCGGTGGACCTGGTGGTCGCGCTGCTCGCGGTACTCAAGTCGGGTGCCGGATACGTCCCCGTGGACCCCGAGTTCCCCCAGGACCGGATCGCGTACATCCTCCAGGACGCGGACCCGGTACTGACCCTCACCGAGGACGTCCTCACGGGCGCGGACGTGTCGGCGTACGCCCCCGACGACCCGGTGATCGAAGGACGCTCGGGCGCGCATGCCGCGTACGTGATCTACACGTCCGGCTCGACGGGCCGCCCCAAGGGCGTGACCGTCCCGCAGGCGGCGCTGGTCAACTTCCTGACGGCGATGCAGGACCGCTTCTCGCTCACCGGGGACGACCGCCTCGCCGCGGTCACGACCGTCGGGTTCGACATCGCGGGCCTGGAGCTGTTCCTGCCGCTGCTGCACGGCGCCCAAGTGGTGCTGGCCCCCCGGGACATCGTCCGTGACCCCGCCGCCCTGGCCTCGCTGATCCGCGAGTCGGGCGCCACGATCATGCAGGCCACGCCGAGTCTGTGGCACGCCCTGGTCGAGGCCGGCACGTTGCCGACGAGGCTGCGGGTCCTGGTCGGCGGCGAGGCCCTGCCCGCGTCGCTGGCCCGCACACTCGCCGCCGGCGGTCGGCCGGTGACGAACCTGTACGGCCCGACCGAGACCACCATCTGGTCGACGGCCGCGACGGTGACCGACTCCGGGGACGTCTCCATCGGCGCTCCCATCGCCAACACCCGCGTGTACGTACTGGACTCAGGGCTCCGCCCCGTCCCGATCGGCGTCGCAGGTGAGCTGTACATCGCCGGCGAGGGCCTGGCCCGCGGCTACCACCGCAGGCCCGGACTCACCGCCGAGCGTTTCGTCGCCGACCCCTACGGCCCGACCGGCACCCGCATGTACCGCACCGGCGACCTCGTACGGCGTACTGCCGAAGGCACCCTGGAATACATCGGCCGCACCGACTTCCAGGTCAAGGTCCGCGGCTTCCGCATCGAACTCGGCGAGATCGAGACCGTGATCGCCGACCACCCGGACGTCACCCGCACCGCCGTCCTCGTCCGCGAGGACACCCCCGGCGACAAGCGCATCGTCGCCTACGTCGTCCCCGCCGGCGCGCAGAGCAGCCCCCACCACACCCTGCTGCGCAAGTACGCGGCCGCGAGCCTGCCCGAGTACATGGTCCCCGCGGCCTTCGTCACCCTCGACGAGCTGCCGCTGACACCCAACGGCAAGCTCGACCGCGCCGCCCTGCCCGCCCCCGCCTACGGCCTGGAGAGCACCGGCCGGGCCCCGCGCACCCCGCAGGAGGAGATCCTGTGCGGCCTGTTCGCCGAGGTCCTCGGCGTGCCGCGGGTGTCGGTGGACGAGGACTTCTTCTCCCGCGGCGGCCACTCCCTGCTGGCGCTGCGGCTCATGACCCGCGTCCGCGCCACCCTCGGTGTGAACCTCCCGGTCCGGCAGCTGTTCGAGACGCCGACCGTGGCCGGCCTCGCCGGGCTGCTCGGATCCGGCGGCGCGGCCCGTCCAGAGCTCGAGGCCCGTCCGCGGCCCGAGCGGGTGCCGGTCTCCTTCGCCCAGCGCCGGCTGTGGTTCCTGGGCCGCCTGGAGGGACCGACCGCCGCCCACAACATCCCCACCACGCTGCGCCTTTCCGGCTCCCTTGACCGGGAGGCCCTCACCGCCGCGCTGGCCGATGTCGTGGCCCGCCACGAGACTCTCCGTACGGTCTTCGCCGAGGACGCGGAAGGCCCCCATCAGATCGTCCTCGCTCCCGGGCGGGCCCGGCCCGAGCCCCAGGTCGTGCGCACCGACGAGGCGGGCCTGGACGAGGAGCTGCGCCGGGCCGCCCGGCAGGGCTTCGACCTGGCCGCTGAGCCGCCGCTGCGCGTCCACCTGTTCGAGCTGAGCCCCGACGAGCACGTCCTGATGCTGCTCGTCCACCACATCGCGAGCGACGGCGGCTGGTCCACGCCGGTCCTGGTGCGCGACCTCACCACCGCCTACGCCGCCCGCTGTGCCGGCGAGACGCCCGCCTGGTCACCGCTGCCGGTCCAGTACGCCGACTACACCCTGTGGCAGCACGAGGTGCTCGGCTCCGAGGACGACCCCGACAGTCTCGTCAGCCACCAGCTCGCCCATTGGAGCGAGGCGTTGCGGGACCTGCCCGAGGAGCTGCCGCTGCCCACCGACCGGCCGCGCCCCGCCGAGAGCAGCTACCGCGGCGGCACCGTCCCGGTCGTGCTGCCGGCCGGCCTGCACCGGCGTCTGGAGCACCTCGCCCGGGAGAACCGGGCCAGCCTCTTCATGGTCGTCCAGGCCGGCCTCGCCGCCCTGCTGTCCAAGCTCAGCGGCAGCACCGACATCCCGATCGGCACCCCGATCGCCGGGCGCACCGACGAATCCCTCGAGGACCTGGTCGGATTCTTCGTCAACACCCTCGTCCTGCGCACCGACGTCTCGGGCGATCCGGCCTTCACGGACCTGGTGGCCCGCGCCCGGCAGACCGATCTCGCGGCATACACCCACCAGGACGTGCCCTTCGAACGACTCGTGGAAGTGCTCAACCCGCCGCGGGCCATGGGCCGTCACCCGCTGTTCCAGACCATGCTCGCCTTCAACAACGTCGACCAGAGGGCCGCCCTCGGCGAAGGCCGCCTGCCCGGCCTGACCGTCTCCGGCGACCGGGTCGGCACCGGCGTCGCCCAGTTCGACCTGCTGCTCGCCGTCGCCGACGGCCGCGCCGACGACGGCACCCCCGCCGGGATCACCGGGCACCTCGAATACAACGAGGACCTGTTCGACCGGACCACCGCCGAGACCCTCGTACGCCGGCTCACCCTGCTGCTCGACGCCCTCTCCGACAACCCCGAACTGCCCCTGAGCCGCGTCGGGATCCTCACCGAGGACGAGCGCCGCCGCATTCTCGGCACCTGGATCGACACCGCGAGGGACGTGCCCCACGCGACCCTGCCCGCCCTCTTCGAGGCGCAGGCGGCCCGCACCCCCGACGCCCCCGCCGTGCGTCACGGCGACCGCACCCTCTCCTACGCCGAACTCGACGCCCGCGCCAACCAGTTGGCCCGGCTCCTCATCGAGCACGGAGCCGGGCCCGAGGGCTTCGTGGGCATCGCCCTGCCACGCACCGAACTCACCCTCGTGGCGGTGCTCGGTGTCCTCAAGTCCGGTGCGGCGTATGTGCCCATCGACCCCGGATACCCGGCCGACCGCATCGCTCACCTGCTGCGCGACGCGGCCCCCGGTCTGGTGCTCACCGCCCGGGCCGCGCTCGACCGGCTGCCCGGCGAGAGCGCCGGGCACCTCGTCCTCGACGAGCCGGCCACCGAAGCCGCACTCTCCGCGCTGTCCGCGCACGATGTGTCCGACGCGGAGCGCACCGCGCCCCTGCGGCCCGCGCACGCCGCGTACGCGATCTACACCTCCGGCTCCACGGGACTGCCCAAGGGCGTGGTGGTGCCGCACGAGAACGTCGCCGACCTGGCGGCCTGGGCGGTCGGCGAGTTCGGCGCCGACGGCATGGCCCATGTGGTGGCCTCCACCTCGCTCAACTTCGATGTGTCCGTCTTCGAGATGTTCGGCCCGCTGCTGTGCGGCGGCACCGTCGAGGTGATGCGGGACGTCCTGGAGCTGGGCGACCCCGCCCACGCCGGCCGCTCGGTGTCGCTCATCAGCGGGGTCCCGTCAGCCGTCTCCCAACTCGTCGGCGGTGAGAGCGCGTTGGTCTGCGCCCGCGAAGTCGTCCTCGCCGGGGAAGCAGTCTCCGCCCGCGACGCCACCGCCGTCGTGCGGGCTGTCGGTGCCGAACGGTTCGCCAACATCTACGGCCCCACCGAGGCCACCGTCTACGCGGCGGCCTGGTACACACAGGGCGAGATCACCGGTGTGCCCCCGATCGGCGCCCCCATCCGCAACACCCGGCTCTACGTCCTCGACGCGGCCCTCCAGCCGGTCCCGGTCGGCGTCCCGGGTGAGCTGTACATCGCGGGACCGGGCCTGGCACGCGGCTACCACCGCCGTCCCGGCCTGTCGGCGGAGCGGTTCGTCGCCGACCCGCACGGCCCGGCGGGCACCCGTATGTACCGCACCGGCGATCTGGTCCGCTGGAGCGCCGACGGCAACCTCGACTACCTCGGCCGTACCGACTTCCAGGTCAAGGTCCGCGGCTTCCGCATCGAACTCGGCGAGATCGAGGCCGCCGTCCTCGGCCACCCGGACGTCGTCCGCACCGCCGTCCTCGTCCGCGAGGACCGGCCGGGCGACAAGCGGCTGGTGGCCTACGTGGTTGCGTCCACCGGCCGCACCCTGGACCGGGCGCGGCTGCGCGCTCACGTGGCCGCCGCCCTGCCCGACCACATGGTGCCCTCCGCGTTCGTCGCCCTGGACGCCCTGCCGCTGAACCCCAACGGCAAGCTGGACCGGGCCGCGCTGCCCGCACCCGAGTACGGTCCGGCCCAGGAGGGCCGCGCGCCGCGCACGCCGCAGGAGGAGATCCTGTGCGGCCTGTTCGCCGACGTCCTCGGCGTCCCGCGGGTGTTCCTCGACGACGACTTCTTCACGCTCGGCGGCCACTCGCTGCTGGCCACCCGCCTCGCGGGCCGCATCCGCGCCACGCTCGGCGAGGAGCTGACCATCCGCCAGTTCTTCGAGACGCCGACGGTGGCCGGACTCGCCGCCGCCCTCGGCTCCGGCGGCCCCGCCCGCACACCGCTGGTCCTGGGCGACCGTCCCGAGCGCATCCCGCTCTCTTTCGCCCAGCAACGCCTGTGGTTCCTCGGCCGGTTCGAGGGCCGCAGCCACACCTACAACGTGCCGACGGCCCTGCGCCTTTCCGGCACGGTGGACCGGGACGCGCTGGCCGCCGCCCTCGCCGACCTCGTCACCCGCCACGAGACCCTGCGCACCGTTTTCGCGGAGGACGCCGAAGGCCCGTATCAGACCGTGCTCGACCCGGAGCGCGCCCGCCCGGATCTGACGGTGCTCGACACCACCGCGGACGATCTGCTCGGAGCACTGGAGCAGCAGGCCCGGTACGCCTTCGACATCGGCACCGAACCCCCGCTGCGGGCCGTTCTGTTCGCCGTCGGTCCCGACGAGCACGTCCTGCTGCTCCTGGTCCACCACATCGCCACCGACGGCTGGTCGATGCCGCTCCTCGTACGCGACCTCACGGCCGCCTACACCGCCCGCTGCCGGGGCGAGGCACCCGCATGGAGTCCGCTGCCGGCGCAGTACGCCGACTACACCCTGTGGCAGCGTGACCTGCTCGGCTCCGAGGGCGACCCGGACAGCCTCGCGTCTCGCCAACTGACTTACTGGCAGCACACGTTGGCCGGGCTGCCCGAGGAGCTGGACCTGCCCGCCGACCGGCCCCGCCCGGCCGTCGCCTCCTACCGTGGCGACCTGCTGGACGTGGAGATCCCGGCCGAGACGCACGCCCTGCTGACCGATCTGGCCCGGGAGAACCACGCGAGCCTCTTCATGGTGGTGCAGGCCGCCCTGGCCGCTCTGCTGTCCAAGCTGAGCGGGGCCACCGACATCCCGATCGGCACCCCGATCGCGGGCCGCACCGACGAGGCGCTGGAGGACCTGGTCGGGTTCTTCGCCAACACCCTCGTGCTGCGCACCGAGGTGGTCGCCGACGAGACGTTCACCGACCTCGTGGCCCGGGTCCGGGAGACCGACCTGACCGCCTACGCCCACCAGGACGTGCCCTTCGAACGGCTCGTCGACGTACTCAACCCCGCCCGTTCCATGGCCCGCCACCCGCTGTTCCAGACCATGCTGACCTTCGACAACGTCGCCGCCCGCGACGCCTCCGGCAACACCGCCGCCGGCGCTGCCGGACCGCTGCCGGACGTGGCCGCCGCCGGGCAGGACGTCGGCACCGGAGTCGCCCGCTTCGACCTGATGTTCCGGCTGGGCGAACGGCACACCGCGGACGGCTCCCCCGGCGGGATGGCCGGTGTCCTCGAATACGCCACCGACCTGTTCGACCGGGAGACCGCCCGGGGCCTCGCGGACCGCCTCGTCGCCGTCCTGACGGCCGCCGCCGCCCGCCCCGACGCCCCGGTGGGCGCCCTCGACACGCTGCCCGAGAAAGCCCGGGGCCGACTGCTCGTCAGCTGGAACGACACCGCTCGCGAGCTGCCCGCCGACCATCTGCCCGCCCTGTTCCGGGCACAGGCCGCCCGTACCCCCGACGCGCGTGCCCTCGACTTCGAGGACCTCACGCTCGACTACCGCGAACTGGACGTCCGGTCCGACCGGCTCGCCCACTCGCTGGCCGCCCGCGGCGTCGGCGCCGAGGACCTGGTGGCCGTGGCGCTGCCCCGGACCGCGACGATGGTCGTCGCGCTGCTCGCCGTCCTCAAGGCGGGTGCGGCGTACGTGCCGGTCGACCCCGAGTACCCGGCCGACCGCGTCGCCTACATGCTGGCCGACGCCGCTCCCGTCCTGCTGCTCACCGACCGCGAGACCGTCGGCGCGCTCCCCGAGGACACCGCCCCTGAGGTGCCGCGCCTGGTCCTGGACGACCCGCACACCGTCCGCACCCTCGACGCCGTCACCGACGCCGAGGTGGCGCAGGTCCGCCGGATCGCACCGCCGCACCCGGACCACCCGGCGTACGTCATCTACACCTCCGGGTCCACCGGCCGGCCCAAGGGCGTGGTCGTCGGCCACGAGAACCTGCTCAACCTGCTGACCGCGATGCGCGACCACCTCGCGCTGACCGAGGACGACCGGCTGCTCGCCGTCACCACCATCGGCTTCGACATCTCCAACCTGGAGCTGTGGACGCCGCTCGCGCACGGCGCCCGCCTGGTGCTCGCCGCCCGGGAGACCGTCAAGGACCCGGTGGCCCTCGCCCGGCTCGTCGAGGAGTCGGGCGCCACCGTCCTGCAGGCGACCCCGACGGCATGGCAGAGCCTGGTCACCACCCGCCCCGAGGCCTTGCGCGACCTCGTGAAGCTCGTCGGCGGCGAAGCGCTGCCCGGCCCGCTCGGCCGCGCCCTGCACGACCTGGGCGGCTCGCTCACCAACGTCTACGGCCCGACCGAGACCACCATCTGGTCCACGGCCGCCCGCCTGGACGCCGACACCTGCGAACGGCCGCCCATCGGACGGCCGTTGGACAACACCCGGGTCTACGTCCTGGACGCCGGACTGCGCCCGGTCGCCCCCGGCGAGGCCGGCGAGCTGTACATCGCCGGCACCGGTGTGGCGCGCGGCTATCTGAACCGGCCCGGCCTGTCCGCCGAGCGGTTCACCGCCGACCCCTTCGGCCCCGCCGGCAGCCGGATGTACCGCACCGGCGACCTGGTCCGCTGGAGTGCGGACGGCGACCTGGAGTACATCGGCCGCACCGACCACCAGGTCAAGGTGCGCGGTTTCCGTATCGAACTCGGCGAGATCGAGGCCGCGTTGAGAGTCCAGGAGGGGCTCGCCCAGGCGGTCGTCGTCGCCCGCGAGGACTCGCCCGGCGACAAACGGCTGGTGGCGTACGCCGTGCCGGACCGGGGCGACGGGACCCGCGACACCGAGCGGGAGGCGACCCAGGTCCGCGAGTGGGAGGCGGCCTACGACGCCCTCTACGGCGAGCCCGGCTCCGACAGCTTCGGAGAGGACTTCGGCATCTGGCGCAGCACGTACACCGGGGACCCGATCCCGCTGGAGCAGATGCGCGAGTGGCGCGCCGGCACCGTCGAGCGCATCCTCGCCGACCGGCCCCGCCGGGTCCTGGAGATCGGCGCCGGTACCGGTCTGATCCTCGCCCACGTGGCCCCGCACTGCGAGAGCTACTGGGGCACCGACCTGTCCGGCTCCGTCGTCGAGCGGCTGCGCGCCCAGGTCGCCGAACGGCCCGAGCTCGCCGGCCGGGTGACCCTGACCACCCAGCCCGCCCACGACATCGGCGGGCTGCCGAAGGGCGCCTTCGACACCGTGGTGCTCAACTCCGTGGTCCAGTACTTCCCCAGCGCCGACTACCTCGCCGAGGTGCTGGCCAAGGTGACCCAGCTGCTCGCCCCCGGCGGTACCGTCTTCGTCGGCGACGTCCGCAACCTGCGCACGCTGCGCACGCTGCGCGGGGCCGTCGCACTGACCGGGCAGGACGCTCTGCCCAAGGGTGCCGGACGAGACATGCTGCGCGCCGGGGTCGAGCGGGCCGTGGCCCGCGAGAAGGAACTGCTGCTCGCACCCGAGTGGTTCACCGGCCTCGCCGGCGTGAGCGGCGTTGACCTGCGCGTCCGGCGCGGCGTCCACCACAACGAGCTCACACGGCACCGCTACGACGTGGTGCTGCACACCGCTCCCGCCGCCGACGGCCCCGAGGGGGCGGTCGTCACCTGGGGCGAGCAGCTGAGCGGATTGGACGAACTGGCCGCCGAACTGGCCGCCCGCGACACGGCCCTGCGCGTCACGGGCATCCCCAACCTGCGGGTGCGCGACGAAGTGGCCTCCGTGCACGCCCTGTTCGACGAGGAGGCCCCGGACGTCGGCGCCGTGGACCCCGAGGACCTGTACGCCCTGGCCGAGCGCACCGGCCACCAGGTGGCCGTCAGCTGGGCGGCCGCCGACGCCGAGGACGGCGCACTGGAAGCCCTGTTCGTCCGCGGCGCCGGGCCCGTGGACCTGGCGGTCGCCGGGGCCTACCGGCCCGCACCCGGGCCCGACGCCCGGCCCGAGGCCAACGACCCGGCGAGCCGCCGCGACGACACCGGGCTCGGTCCCGTCCTGCGCGACCGGCTCAAGGACACCCTGCCCGCGCACATGGTGCCCGCGGCCGTCGTCGTCCTGGACGCCCTGCCGCTGACCCCCAACGGCAAGGTCGACCGTGCGGCGCTGCCGGTGCCCGACTTCGGGGCACGGACGGTGGGGCGGGCCCCGACCACCCCGCGCGAAGAGCTGATGTGCGCCCTGTTCGCCGAGGTCCTCGGCCTCGCGCGGGTGGGCCTGGACGACAACTTCTTCGAACACGGCGGGCATTCACTGCTGGCGACGCGGCTGGTCGGCCGGGTCGGTGCCGTCCTCGGCACGGAGGTGCCGCTGCGCCGGCTCTTCCAGGCGCCCACCCCTGCCGAGCTGCTGCGCGACCTCGAGCCGGACGGTGAGCGCGACGGGCACGGGGTTCTGGTGCCGCTGCGCGCCGCCGGTGCCGGGGTGCCGCTGTTCTGCGTGCATCCGGCGGCCGGCCTCAGCTGGTGCTACCTCGGACTGCTCGCCCACCTGGGTCCCGAGTACCCGCTGTACGGGCTCCAGGCACGCGGCACCGACGGCGCCGGGCCACTGCCCGTCTCGATCGAGGAGATGGCCGCCGACTACGCCGACCGGATCCGCACCGCGGCCCCCCAGGGCCCCTACCGGCTGCTCGGCTGGTCGGTCGGCGGGACCATCGCCCACGCGATCGCGGCCGAACTGGAGCGCCGCGGCGAGCAGGTGGAACTGCTTGCCGTGCTCGACGCCTACCCGGTGGCCGACGCGGCAGGCACCGAGCCGCCGTCCGAGGCCGCGATCATCGCGCGCAACCTGCGGGCGATCGGCTTCGACTTCCAGGAGCACGAACTCACCCCGGAAACCTTCCCCATCGAGCGCTACCGGGCCTTCCTGGCGCGCGAGAACAAGGTGATGGCGCGGTTCGACGAGCACGAGATCCTCGCCATGAAGGACGTCTACGTGAACAACACCCGGCTCATGTGGTCCCACACCCCGGGCCGCTTCGGCGGGGACATGCTGTTCGTCACCGCCCGACGCGACCAGGGGGCCCTCGCCCGCGAGCGGGGGCACCGGGCCTGGAGCGCGCACGTCGCGGGAGAGATCGTCAACCACGACGTGGACTCGGACCACGAGGGCCTGATGACCCGGCCCGGGCCGATCGCCCACGTCGGCCGGCTGCTCGCGGACCGCCTCGCGGCACTCGACGAGGTCGCGGCCGGGGCACGTAGAAACGCCGTAGACCCCGGGCGCAGGCTCGGCGCATGACGGTGGTCGACAAGACGGCGGTTGCGGCGATCCCCTTGCGCCGCAACCGCGACTTCCTCCTGCTGTGGACCGGCAACTGGCTGCAGTTCTTCGGCTCCCGGATGAGCAGCGTCTGTTATCCGCTGCTGGCGCTGCAGATCTCCGGCGGGTCCGCTCAGGCGGTCGGCCTGGCCTCGGCCGCCGCCGTGCTGCCGCAGGCCGTCGTCCAGCTGCCGGCCGGGGTTCTGGTCGACCGCTGGGACCGGCGCGCGGTGATGCGCCTGTGCGCGCTCGGCCGGATCCTCGTGCTCGGCACGGTGGCCGGTGCCATGGCCCTCGACGGGCTCGGCATGGGCCTGCTCCTCGCGCTGATCGCCGCCGACGTGTCCCTGGCCATCGTCGCCTCGCTCGCCGAGCGGGCCGCCGTACGCACCGTCGTGCCGGGGCAGCACCTGCCCGCCGCGCTCTCCCAGAACGAGGCCCGCGGCCGGATCGCGGGCCTGCTGGGCGGGCCGGCCGGCACCGTGCTGTTCACCTGGACACGCTGGAGCCCGTTTCTCGCCGCCGCGGTCGGCGCCGTGATCGCGGCCGTCAACCTCCGCTACATCCGGGCCGACTTGCGCACCGAGCCCCCGGCGCGGCGCCGCCCGATCCACCGGGACCTGACCGACGCCCTGCGCTGGCTGCGGGGACAGCAGGCGCTGCGCGCCATGCTGCCGGTGGTGACCGTGTCCACCGCACTGCTCCAGGTGGTGATGCTGGGCCTGGTCGTGGTGCTGGTCAAGGAACAGGGGCAGCCGGAGTCCACGGTGGGTCTGGTGCTCGGCATCAGCGGCTGCGGGGGCCTGCTGGGCGCCCTCACCGGACGCTGGTTCATGGCCCGGCTCCACCTGTCCGCCCTCCTGGTCGGCGGCCTGGCCCTGTGGGCCGCGCTGATGGCCGCCATGGCCTGGAGCACCGGGCCGGTGCTGCTCGGCGTGCTGTTCGCCGTGATGAACCTGATCGGGGCGGTCTTCGGGGTGGCCACGGCCGTCTACCAGGTGACCACCACCCCGCAGGAGTTGCAGGGCCGGGTCGCGGCCCTGTCCGGACTCGTCATCGCCCTGGGCGGCACGGCCGGCGCGTTCGCCGCCGGGGAGCTCCTCGACGCCTGGGGCGGCCGGTCCGCCCTGCTGGTGACCGCCGCCGGGATGGCCCTGACCGCCCTGGTGGCCGGGCTGGTCCCGGCCGTCCGGCGGGCCCGCATCCCGGCCGCGCCGCGCCCCGAGACAGCTCCGGCCGCCTGACCCCGCCCGCCCACCACCGTCCGCAGCCTGTGCCCGTCGCAACCACCCGGACCACCCGAAGGACCGTCCATGGATCTGAGCCTGTTCTATTTCGCGCACGACTCCACCGCGCCGGGGCAAGCCGGCCGGTACGAGCTGCTGATCGAGGGAGCGAAACTCGCCGACCGGTCGGGGCTCGCCGCCGTGTGGACCCCGGAGCGGCACTTCGACCCCTTCGGCGGGGCCTACCCCAACCCGGCCGTGCTCGGCGCCGCCGTGGCCATGTGCACCCAGCGGGTGGGCATCAGGGCCGGCAGTGTCGTCGCCCCGCTCCACCATCCGGCGAGGATCGCCGAGGAGTGGTCGGTGGTGGACAACCTCTCGGGCGGCCGTGCCGGTGTCGCCTTCGCCTCCGGCTGGAACACCGTGGACTTCGCGCTGCGGCCGGAGAACCACGCCGACCGGCGCACCCTGGTGCGCGACACCGCCGAGGAGGTCCGCCGGCTGTGGCGCGGGGAGTCCCTCGCCACCACCGACGGTCTCGGCCGGCCCGTCGACATCCGTGCCTACCCGCCCGCCGTCCAGCCCGAGTTGCCGGTGTGGCTGACGTCGGCCGGCGGCGTGGACACCTTCCGGGCCGCCGCCCGGATGCGGGCCGGCATCCTCACCCATCTGCTCGGCCAGTCCCTGGAGGAAGTGGCCGCCAAGATCGCCGAGTACCGGCGGGTGGCAGCCGAGGAGCACGACGGCTGGTCCGGCCATGTCGTGCTGATGCTGCACACCCTGCTCGGCGACGATCTGGACCAGGTCCGCGAGCAGGTGCGCGAGCCCTTCACGAACTACCTGAAGAGCTCCGCCAACCTCACCGCCAAGTCGTTCACCGGCAAGGACATGGACCTGTCCGAGCTCAACGCGGACGACATGGACTACCTCGCGGCCCGCGCGTTCGACCGCTACTTCGAGACCGGCGGGCTCTTCGGCAGCGTCGAGCGGGCCGCCGAACTTCTCCCGCACATACGGGCTTTGGGCGTCGACGAGATCGGCTGCCTCGTGGACTTCGGAGTGGAGTCCCGGGCCGTGCTCGACGGCATCGACAAGCTCGGAAAGCTGAACGAGATCATCTCCCGATGAGACAGGAGACGTCATGAGCACCACCCTGAGTGCGGGCCGGACCTGGGCCCCGCACGAGATCACCGACGCCGGGGCCGAGGACCTGGCCGCACACCTCACCGAACTCGGCGCCGACCGTCTCACGGAACTGCTGACGGAGCACAAGGCGCTCGTCTTCCGCGGGTTCGGGGTCACGCCCGACTCGATCGAGCCCGTCCTCGGCCGGCTGCTGCCCAACCGGCTGCCCTACGTGCACGGCAACTCCCCCCGCACCCGGGTGCGGGGCAACCTCTACACCTCCACCGAGTACCCGCAGCGCTTCACCATCTCCATGCACAACGAGCTGAACTACGCCCGCAAGTGGCCGGCCCGGCTCGCCTTCTACTGCGAGAAGGCCGCCGAGTCCGGGGGCGCCACCCCGGTCGTGGACGGCGAGCTGTGGCTCAAGTCCCTCGACGCCGAGGTGCGCGAGGCCTTCGCCGGCGGGATCCGCTACGTGCAGAACCTGCACGACGGCTACGGACTCGGCAAGAGCTGGCAGGACACCTTCGAGACGGACGACCGTGCCGAGGTGGAGCGGTTCCTGAAGGCCTCCGAGGCCGAGTGGGAATGGGGCCCGGACGGCATCCGCGTGGTGCAGCACCGAAGCGCCACGACCAAGCACCCGGTGACGGGCACCGAGGTCTGGTTCAACCAGGCCGACCAGTGGCACCCGGCCGGCCTCGGCGACGAGACCTCCAGGGAGCTGTACGACATCCTCGCGCCCGAGGAGTTCCCGCAGTACGTCACGTTCGCCGACGGCACGCCGATACCGGACGAGTACATCACCCAGATCCGCGACCGGGGCCTGGAGTTGGCCGTGGACGTGGACTGGCGGTTCGGCGACGTGCTGGTGATCGACAACGTGCTCACCGGGCACGGCCGCCGCCCCTTCGAGGGCACCCGCCGCATCCTGGTCGCCATGTCCGACTGACCCGTCCTGCGCGGCGCAGCGCGGCTCCGTCCGCCCCGGTGACCGGGGAGGGCGGAGCCGCGCCGTCATGCCCGCAGGAAGGCGAGGACCGCGAGGACCCGGCGGTGGCCCTCGGTGTCCACCGGCAGGTCCAGCTTGTTGAAGATGTTGCCGATGTGCTTGTTCACGGCCGCCTCGCTGATGAACAGATGCTTGGCGAGGCTGGCGTTGGTGCGGCCCTCCGCGATCAGCGCGAGCACCTCGCGCTCCCGCGCGCTCAGCCGCTCCAGCGGGTCCTGGCGCAGCCGCACCAGCTGGGTGATGACCTCCGGGTCCACCACGGTGCCGCCGGCGGCCACCCGCTCGATCGCGGACACGAAGTCCACGACCGCGCTCACCCGTTCCTTGAGCAGATAACCCACACCGGCGCCGGCGCCCGAGTCGAGCAGGCGCAGCGCGTAGGAGCGCTCGACGTACTGGCTGAGGACGAGCACGGGCAGGCCGGGGAACTCCTCGCGAAGAGCCACCGCCGAGCGCAGCCCGTCGTCGCTGAGCGACGGCGGCATCCGTACGTCGGTGACGATCAGGTCCGGCCGGTCGGCGCGCACCGCCGCCACCAGCGCGTCGGCGTCCCCGACGGCCGCCACCACCTCGTGGCCGACCCGTTGCAGCAGCCCGACCAGGCCTTCGCGCAACAGGACGGCGTCCTCGGCCACGATCAGGCGAAGCGACACGGAACCTCCACATGCAGCAGGGTGGGACCACCGACGGGACTCGACACCCGCATCCGGCCGTCGAGCGCCGTGACCCGGTCCGCGAGCCCGGTCACGCCGCTGCCCGCTTCGGGATCGACCCCACCGTGACCGTCGTCCGTGATGTCGAGGATCAACAGATCGGAATGGTAGCGCCCGCGCACCTGGGCACCGCTGGCCCCGCTGTGCTTGGCGATGTTCGTCATGGCCTCGTTGATCAGGTAGTACATCGTCGTCTCGAGCTTCCTGGGCAGCCGCTCGGGCAGCTGCAGATCCACCGTCACCGGGATCGGGAACCGGCCGGCGTAGTCCTCGATCGCCGCGACCAGTCCGTGGTCGGCGAGGACCGGCGGGTTGAGGCCGCGGATCAGCGCCCTCAACTCCTGGTGTGCGGTGGAGAGCTGGGACTCGGCCTGGGTCAGCAGCTCGGCCTGCGCGGAGCCCTCCGGGACCTCCAGGCGCATCAGCCCGAGCGTCATCCCGAGCGAGACGAGCCGCTGCTGCGCCCCGTCGTGCAGGTCACGTTCGATGCGCACCCGCTCGGCGTCGAAGGAGTCGAGCAGCCGCGACTGCGTGGCACGCACCTCGCGCAGCTCCTCCCCGAGCTCCTTGTCGCGCGGCGCGAGGAAGGTGCGGGCCATGGCGGCCCGCGCCCCCGCCCATGAGGTCACCGTGTACGGCGAGGCGAGCAGCACGATCGCCCCGAACACCGTCCACGGCCAGGTGTCGCCGTCGGTCGAGGCGATGGTGGTGGCGGGGATCCCGAAGGAGAACCCGAGGACCATCAGGTCCATCCACCACAGCGCCGCCGCCGACAGCAGCGTGAACATCAACTCCCGCCACGTCACCTGCTCCTTGAGCCGGGTGGCCGCCCAGGCACGCAGGCCGCGGCCGTCCGGGGCGCGGTGCGGATCGGGGAGGTGGTCCAGGTCCACCAGCCGCAGCCGGCGGCGCTCCACCCGGGCCACCAACGTGGCGGCCAGCACCATGCCGACCAGCGGTGCGACGCCGATCAGCACGACCAGCAGGGCGAGCCCCGCGGCCAGGCCCAGGGCGAAGACCAGCACGGCCGCGGCGCCGACCACGACGCCCCCGCTCAGATAGGCCAGCGACCGCCAGGGCCAGCTCGAGGTCAGGAAGCTCAGGGGACGCTGAGCCATGGCCTGCCAGGCTGTTGTGGGTTGCATGCGATCAACGTAACCGCGGGAAAAGGGATTTGGAGACGCGTCCGCCGAGGCAGCCGCCCGAGGGCCGCAAAGGTAGAGCTACCTCTACCTCAGGAGTAGAGAGCGGATCAGTGCCCCGGCCACCCCCCGTGCAGTGAAATCGACGCATGACGACAACGAGGCAAACCCCCGTACAGGACGCGGTCGAACTCCAGGGCGTGCGCAAGGTTCACGGCACCGGCGGACGCCAGGTGACCGCGCTGGACGGCGTCTCCCTCGGCTTTCCCCGCGGCACCTTCACCGCCATCATGGGCCCCTCCGGTTCCGGGAAGTCGACCCTGCTGCAGTGCGCGGCAGGGCTGGAGCAGCCGACCGAGGGGCGGATCGTCCTCGCCGGCGTGGACATCGGCCAGCAGAACGAGAAGGAGCGCACCCAGCTCCGCCGGGACCACGTCGGATTCGTCTTCCAGGCCTTCAACCTGGTGGAGTCCCTGACGGCGGCGCAGAACGTCGAGCTGCCGTCCCGGTTCGCAGGCCGCAAGGTCAGCCGCGAGCAGGTCGCGGGCGCGCTCGACGCGGTCGGTCTGGCCGACCGCGCCGGGCACCGCCCCAGTGAGCTCTCCGGTGGTCAGCAGCAGCGCGTCGCCCTCGCCCGGGCCCTGGTCACCCGCCCCGACGTCCTCTTCGCGGACGAGCCCACCGGCGCCCTGGACACCGTCACCTCCCAGGAGGTGCTCCGGATGATGCGGATGCTGGTCGACCAGGAGGGCCAGACCACCCTGATGGTCACGCACGACCCGGTGGCCGCGTCCATGGCCGACGTCGTGGTCTTCCTCAAGGACGGGCGGATCGCCGACCGCATCCCGCTCGACCGTCACTCCGGCGGCAACAACGCCGCCGCGATCGCCACCCACATGGCCCGGCTGGAGGCGTGATGCTGATCCTCGCGAACGTACGCGAACGCTGGTCCGGCTTCCTCGGAGCCTTCCTCGCCGTCCTGGTCGGCGTCGCCCTGATCACGACCACCCTGGTCATCTACGACTCCGCCCGGGCCGAGGTCCAGCCCCGCTACACCGGCACCGCCGCCCTGGCGCTGCCCCAGCAGGCCGTCGACGCCGACGGCAGCCCCGAGGACCGGATGGCGTGGAGCAAGGCCGAGGCCGAGCCGCTGGTGGCCGGACTCGACAAGCTTCCGGGCGTCGCCGACGCCGTGGTGGACCGCTCCTTCTACGCCCAGGCGATCAAGGACGGCAAGCCCGTCACCGACGAGGGTGCCCTGGAGTCCGGGCACGGCTGGGGCAGCGCGCAGATGGCGCCCTACAAGCTGCTCTCCGGCCGCGCCCCGAGCACCGCGGACGAGGTCGTGGTGGACCGTGCCCTGGGCGCGACCGTGGGCAGCGAACTGACCGTCAACATCACCGAGGGACGTGAGCAGTTCACCGTCGTCGGCACCGTGGACGGCCCCGGCTACTACTTCAGCGAGGCGTTCGCCGCACGGCAGCAGCCCGGTGTCGGAACGATCGCGCTGATCCCCGACAAGGGGGCCGACACCGGCGCGATCGTCACCGCCGCGAAGAAGGTGCTCGGCGACAAGGGCGACGTGGTCTTTGGCGACGGCCGGTCCGAGCTGCAGCCGCAGTACATCGAGCACAAGCGGTTCCTGGGCGTCCAGCTCATCAGCGCCATGGCCATCCTCGGCCTGTTCACCACGGTGTTCGTGGTCGCCTCCATGCTGGTCCTCGCGACCGGGATGCGGCGCCGCGAGATCGGCCTGCTGCGCACCATCGGCGCCGCCCCTCAGCAGGTCAAGCGCATGATCATCGGCGAGGCCGCGGTGGTCGGCCTGCTCGGCTCGATCGCCGGCTGCCTGGCCGGCGTGGCCGCCGCCCCGCTGCTGCACTCCATCCTCGAAGGCCTGGAGGTGGCTCCGCCGGGCATGGAGGTCACCGTCGCCGCCTGGCCGCTGCTCACGGCCTCCGTGATCGGTGTCGGTGTCAGTGTGATCGGCGCCTGGACCGCCGGCCGCAAGGCCGCCCAGGTCGCCCCCATCGAGGCTCTCCTGGACAGCCGCTCCGCCAACAAGGGCATGGGGCGTGGCCGTTGGATCGCGGGCCTCACGGTCCTCGGTGCCGGTGTGCTCCTCGCCATCGGCACCGCCACCTCCAGCGCCGACAACCGCATCAACATGGCGATCTTCGCCACCATGACGCTGATCGTCGCGGCCGCCCTGCTGACCCCCGTGTTCATCGGGGCCGTCGGCCGGTTCCTGACCGCCCCGTTCCAGCGCAGCGGCTCCGCGGGCCCGGTCCTCATCCGGGCGGAACTGGTCGCCAACCCGCGCCGGGCCGCCTCCCTGGTGGCCCCGGTGATCGCCGCCGTCGGTTTCGCGGTACTGCTCAGCGGCATGGTGGAGACCATGCGGGTGGCCTACCCGGCGGGCGAGGCCCTGAAGGTCTCGGGCCAGACGATCGTCACCCCGGACGGCACGCCCGGGAACACCGACGAGGTCGTCGCCGCCAACCCGGTGGGCAAGGCCGCCCTGCCGACCCGCGCCTTCGTGCTGAAGGACGCGAAGGCCGCCAAGGACCCGGAGCAGGCGCAGCACACGGCCGACGCCACTGTCCTGGACATCCTGGGCAGCCGGGATCCGCGCTGGAGCAAGCCGGGCGAGGCCGTCCTCGGCGAGAGCACCGCCAAGCAGCTGGGCCTGACGAAGGGCCAGGAGGTTCCGGTCCGCTTCGCCGACGGCACCGCCGTCACCCTGCGCGTCGGCGCGGTCCTGCCCGACGACCCGGCCCGCGGCGCCTTCGTGGTCGCCCGCGACCTGGTCCGCGCCCACGACCCGGCCGCGCTCACCGACGACATCTTCGTCCCCGGCGACGCCAAGGCCTCCGCCGCCGTCCCCGGCACCGCCCTGCACGACGCCGCCGAGTACGCGCTGGCCGACTACGAGACCGACGCCAAGCTCACCGACAGCCTCGCCATGATGCTGATCGTCATCGCCGTCGGCTACAGCGTGATCGCCGTCGCGAACAGCATGGCCATGGCCGCCCACGGCCGGCGCCGCGACTTCGGGGTCATGAAGTCCGCCGGCGGCACCGTCCGCCAGCTGCTGCTGGTCTCGGTCGGCGAGACGTGCCTGGTCATCGTCATCGGCGCCGCCCTCGGCATCCTGGTGACCCTGCCCCCGCTGGCGGGCATGGCCTCCGGCCTCTCCCAGGCCACCTCGTCCGACGTGAGCCTGCACCTGAGCACCGGCACCCTCACCGTCGCCGTCATCGGCACCCTCGTGGCGGCCGTCCTCGCCGGACTCGCCGTCACCGCGAAGACGCTGCGCAGGCAGGCGGCGTAACAGACACCTCGTCACAGACGCACACCTCGCTGCACAGCGGCCCCGGGGATCTCCCCGGGGCCGCTTCCGCGTGTGCGCGTATAGAGCACCCATAGCCCTCCTGGTTGTGCTGAGCGGCGCAAGCGCGATGGGAGGCGATGACAGTGACCGTTCCGGACCTGCACACGCGATCACGGTGGCTCAGGGCGTTCAAGCCGGTGGCGCGGCCGCGGTGCCGGCTGGTGTGCGCCCCGCACGCGGGCGGCACCGCACAGGCGTACCGCACCTGGCCCACCGGTCTGCCGGCCGACGTCGAGGTGCTCGGCGTGCAGTACCCCGGCCGCCAGGACCGGCTCGGCGAACCCGTTCCGACCTCCATGGACGACCTGGTCGGCCCGGTCGCCGACGCGGTGGAGCCCTTCCTCGGCGAACCGCTGGCCCTGTTCGGCCACAGCATGGGCGCCGTCGTCGCCTACGAGGTCACCCTCGAACTCGAACGCCGGCACGGGCAGGTCGTGGATCTGCTCGCCGTCTCCGGTTCGCGGGCTCCCCACCAGCGCGAGGAGCACGAGCGGCATGAACTGGACGACGCCGCCCTGATCGAGGAGCTGCGTCGGCTGAACGACGACTTCGGCGATCTGCTGGACTCCCCGGAACTCCTCGACCTGGTCCTGCCCTCCATCCGCGCCGACTTCGGCGTGGTCGCCCGCTATCTGCGGACCCCGCCGGTACCCGTCCGGGCGCCGTTGCTCGCCCTCGGCGGCAGCTCCGACCCGGATGTCGCCCCCGCGGACCTCACCCACTGGCGGGCCTGCGCGGGCGGCGCCTTCGGCACCCGAGTGCTGACCGGCGGCCACTTCTACCTCGCCGACGAGGCACCCGTCCTCGACGTGCTCGCCCCTTGGCTTCCGCACCGCCGCTCGACAGCCCACCGGGCCTCGTGACCCGGCACCGTCCGGGCCCTGCCCGACCCCACGATCACAGGAGTACGCGCAGCATGGCTGACCTGTCCGGCGCCTCGAACGTCGTCGAGATCTTCACGGAGCACGCTCGCACGCGCGGCGAACACCGCGTGGTCGCGATCGTGCGCGACCCCTCCGACCCGGCCACCGCCCAGTGGCTGACCTACCAGCAGCTGGACCGGGCGGCCCGGGTCTGCGCCCGGGAGCTGCTGCGCTCCTGCCGCCCCGGCGACCGGGCCCTGCTGCTCCTGCCGAACTCCGCCGAGTTCGTCGTCGGCATCCTCGGCTGCTTCTATGCCGGCGTGGTGCCGGTGCCCTCCTCGATGCCGGGCCGCTTCAAGCAGGACCAGCGCCGCGTACGCGGCATCGCGCGGGACGCCGAGGTGAGCTGCGTGCTCACCGCCCCCGACGAACTGGGCGACGTGCGCAACTGGGCGGAGACGGAGGACCTGGACGTCCCGGTGCTGATCCCGGACGTCGACCCGGCCCCGCTCACCGAGCCGTTCACCCCGCACGCCGCGGGACCCACCGACCTGGCGCTGCTCCAGTACACCTCGGGCTCCACCAACGACCCCAAGGGCAGCCAGGTCACCCACCGCAACCTCCTGCTCAACGCCGTCGCGATCGACACCTACCTGCCGGTCCGGGAAGGCCAGCGCTACGGTGGCTGGCTGCCCAACTACCACGACATGGGCCTCATGGGGCACATCCTGTCCCCGCTGCTCGTCGGCCACGGCATCGCCCTGATGACGCCGGCCGCCTTCCTGCGCCGCCCCCGTGCCTGGCTGGAGCTGATCGACCACTTCGACATCGGCCTGTCCGCCGCCCCCAACTTCGCCTACGAGCTGTGCCTCACCCGCGTCCCCGAGGACTCGATCGCCGACCTGGACCTGTCCCGCTGGAGCCAGGCGATCAGCGGTTCGGAGCCGGTCAAGGCGAGCGTCCTGGAGGACTTCGCGGAACGCTTCGCCGCCGCGGGCTTGACCACCGAACAGATCACCCCCTGCTACGGCATGGCCGAGACCACCCTGATGATCTCGACCACGTCCGACCGTGCCCCGCTCGTGCTCACCTGCGATGTCGCCGCGCTGGAAGCGGGCCGTGTGGTGCCCGCCGCCGACGGCGCCGGCCGGGCCCTGGTCAGCTGCGGTGAGCCGCGCGGACTTCAGGCCCGCGTCGTCGACCCTGCCACCGGCCGCGCCCTTGCGGCCGGTTCGGTCGGCGAGATCTGGCTGCGCGGCGAACTGGTGGTGGACGGCTACTGGCGCAACGCCGAGGCCACCGAGGCCACCTTCGGCAACCGGCTCGCCGACGACCCCGAGGACGAAGGCGGCTGGCTGCGCACCGGGGATCTCGGAGCCCTCGTGGACGGCGAGATCCATGTCACCGGACGCATCAAGGAGATGATGATCGTCCGGGGCCGCAACATCTACCCCCACGACATCGAGCACGAGCTGCGCCGACAGCATGAGGAACTGCGCGACACCGTCGGCTCGGTCGTCACCGTCCCCACCGACGTCGACGACACCGAGGGCCGGCTCGTGGTCATCCACGAGGTCCGCCGCCGCGCCGTCGACGAGGAACTGGCCCGGCTGGCCGCGAGCATGCGCACCACCGTGGCCCGCGAGTTCGGTCTGCGCGCCGACTCGGTCCTGCTGGTGCGCCGCGGCGCGGTCCGCCGTACGACCAGTGGCAAGGTCCAGCGGTCCGCCATGCAGGCCCTGTACGCGAACGGCGAACTGGAGCCCCTGTGGGCCGACGGCTACCCGGCGGCCGAGCAGGCCGTCGCCGTCGGGGCGGGAGAGCACATATGAGTGCGGCCGACCTCGAGGCACGGCTCACCGAGTGGTCCCGGCCGGGCGGCCCGTTCGACCCCGCTGTGCTGACCGCCCATGACGAGGCGGAGTCCTTCCCCGCCGAGGCGTGTGCCGCCCTCGACACCTGGGGGCTGCCCGACCACTACGTCCCGGTCCGCCACGGCGGCCGCCAGGACCGCCTCGACGAGTTCCTCGCCCTGCTGCGCCGGATCGCCGCCCGCGACCTGACAGTTGCCGTGGCCCACGGCAAGACCTTCCTCGGCAGTGTCTGCGCGTGGGTCGCCGGCGAGGACGGCCCGGCCGACCTGCTGGCCCGGCACGTGCTCGCGGGCGAGCCGGTGGCCTGGGGACTCACCGAGCCCGACGGCGGCAGCGACCTGCTCGCCGGCTCGCTCACCGCGACCCGCCACGGCGCCGGCTGGCAGCTGAGCGGCCGCAAGTGGCCGGTGAACAACGCGACTCGGGGCAATCTGCTGTGCGTCCTGGCCCGCACCGCCCCGGAGGGCGGTCCCCGCGGCTTCAGCGTCTTCCTGATCGACAAGCGGGCCACCGCCGCCGGCACCGTGCGCCCCCTGCCCAAGATGCCCACCCACGGCATCCGGGGCGCCGACATCAGCGGCGTGGAGTTCCACCGGGCCCGGGTCCCCGCCCATGCTCTCGTCGGCACGCTCGGCGGCGGCCTCGAACTCGTCCTCAAGTCCCTCCAGATGACCCGGATCGTCTGTGTCTCCCTCTCCTTGGGCGCCGGTGACCACGCGCTCGGGCTGCTGCGCCGCTTCCTGAGTGAACGGCGGCTCTACGGGCGGGATCTGGCGGCACTCCCGCATGTCCGCGTCACGGCCGGCCGGGCCGTGGCCCGTCAGTTCCTCGCCGAGGCCGTCGCCCACACCGCCGCCCGGGCCGCCCACGAGGTGCCGGAGCAGCTGAGCGTGATCTCCGCCGTCGCCAAGGCGTTCGTTCCGTCCCTGGTGCAGGACCAACTGCGGCTGGTCGGCGACCTGCTCGGCGCCCGCGGCTTCCTCACCGGCGTCGAGGGGTACGGCGGCTTCGCCAAGCTGGAGCGCGACCACCAGGTCGTCCCGCTCTTCGACGGCAGCACCTGGGTCAACCGGGCCGGCCTGGCCGGCGTCCTGCCCCTGCTGCGGCCCGGCCGGCGGGCCACCACGTCCGCGGCCGCGTCGCCGGTGCACTGGCTGCGCGAGGAGCACCGCCCCGCCCCCCTCGACGCACGCCGGCTGCGCCTGTCGGCTCCCCGCGACTCCGTTCTCGGGGCGCTGCCCACGCTGGTGGCCGAACTCGCCGAGCAGGACGGGACGTCGAGCACGGCGGCCGAGACCGCCTCCCTGGCCCGCGCCCTGCTGACCGCGTACGAAAGCCTGGGCGCCGACCTCGAGGGTGTGCGCCCCACCGGTGGTGCGCCGAGCACCGCCGCGATGCGACTCGCCGAACGCTACGAGTGGTGCTTCGCGGGCGCCGCCGCGCTCGCCCTGCACCGCGCAAGGCCCCGCCTGCACGACGGCCTGTGGGGGCAGGACGGGTTGTGGCTGCGCGGCTGTCTCGCCCTGGTCCTGGAGGGCCTGGGCAACAGGCCCACCGCGGCCATGCAGGTCTACGACCGGCTCGGCACGCTCCTGAGCTGCACGCCGGGCGTCCCGGTGAGCGTGCTCGACGACACCGTGCCGGACGAGCCGGCGCGCGACGGATCGATGGAGGTGCCCGCCGCATGACCGACGTCGCAACCCGCGCGGACCATTTGGAGAAACTGCTCGGCTCACCCTGGGACGCGGACAACCCCGCCGGTTTCGCCGCGGCCGTGGCCGCCGACGAGCGCGAGGAGACCGCACCGGCGGCGGAGGCGGTTCTGGACGAGTTCGGCCTGCTCGCCGAGTTCGTCCCCCGGGCGCTCGGCGGCCGTCTCGACCGTATCGACCACATGATCGAGCTGATGCGGTCCGTGTACCGGCGGGACCCGGCCCTGGGCCTCGCGCGCGTCGGCCAACTCCTCGCGAGCGTCAACGTCTGGACCGCCGGCTCGCCCGAACAGCGCCGGACCGCGGCCGAGTTGCTGCTCGACAACCGCCGGATCGCCTGCGCCTTCCACGAGCTCGCCCACGGCAACGACATCGCCGGCAACGAGTTCGCCGCCCACCGCGCCGGCTCCGGACTGAGCCTGCACGGGCGCAAGGAGTCCATCGCCAACCTGGACCGGGCCGATGCTTTGGTGGTCCTAGCACGCACCGACCCGGCCGACGGGCCTCGCGCCCACTCGCAGCTGTTCCTGCCCGCCGACCTGCTCGCCACCGGCCAGGTGCGCATGCTGCCGAGGTTCCGCTCCGTCGGCATGCGCGGAGTACGCCTGGGCGGCATGGAGGTGGCCGGTCTGCCGGTCCCCGACGGAGTGCTGCTCGGCGCACCGGGCACCGGTGTCGAAACAGCCTCCCGCGCCTTCCAGGTGACCCGGTTGGCGCTGCCCGCCATGAGCACCGCCCTGCTGGACACCGCCCTGCGCGTCACCCTGCATCACACCCGTCGACGACGGCTGTACGGCCGCGAGGCCGCCGCCATACCGATGGTGCGCACCACCTTGGCCGAGGCCTTCACGGACCTGTTGCTCTGCGAAGCCCTCTCGCGCAGCGCGGCCCGCGCCCTGCACCTGTGCCCCGAAGCCGGCAGCGTCCACGCGCCCGCGGTGAAGTACCTGGTGGCCGGAGTGCTCACGGACGCGGTGCAACGGCTGTCGACGGTGATGGGTGCGGAGTTCTACCGCCGTGACGGGGAGCACGCCGTGTTCCAGAAGATCGTCCGGGACGTCCGGCCGGTCGGCTTCGGTCACATCGCCCGCGCGGCGTGCCTGTCCGCCCTGCTGCCCCAGTTGCCCGGACTGCTCGGCCGCGCCCGTCGCGCTCCGGCCCCGGCCCCGGCAGCCCTGTTCACTGCGGAGGCCGAGCTGCCCGAGGCAGACCTGCCCGGGCTGCGGTTGGTCGCGGGCGGCCGCGACCCGCTCGCCGCCTCGCTCGGCACCGCCCTCGACGAGGACCTGCCGACGGCCGTACGGCCGCTCGCCGAGGAGCACGTACGCGGTTTCGCGGCACTGTGCGAGGCCGGTGCGACCCTGCGGCCTCGGGAGCTGTCGATCACGGCCGAGGTGCCGGTGCGCGAGCTGGCCGCCCGCTACACGGTGTCGCTCGCCGCCGCCGCGTGTCTGGGCGTCCGACGCACGGCCCCGGCAGGAGGGTTCCTGTCCCGGCCGGAGTGGCTTCAGGCCGCGCTCACCCGGCTCGCGGGCATGGAGCGGGTCATCCCCGCCGGCCTGTCGCCTGCGGTCGAGGACGCGCTGATCGAGGAGCTGCTGGACCGCGACGACCGCGGCCTGTCCTTCGGCCTCACCGGCCGCCCGTACGCGTGAAGTCCCCATCCACCACCGCACATTCCAAGGAGATACCGATGACCACGTACGGTTTCGACCCCGCCGGCCCGTCCGAGATCCAGAGTTGGCTCCTCGAGCGCGTCGCCGAGTACCTGCCGGACCTCGGCGAGGCCGTGGACCCCTCTCGGCAGCTCGGTGAGTACGGCCTCGACTCCATAGCGGTGGTGGCGTTCGCCGCCGACGTGGAGGAGCAGCTCGGGATACCCGTCGATCCCACCGCGATATGGGACTACCCGACCGTCGGCGAGCTGGCCCAGTACCTGGCCGACGAGCTGGCCGAGCGACGGCCGCAGGCCGCCTGACGGACACGACCACGGGCAAGGGGCCGAGGCGGGAACACCGCCTCGGCCCCTTGCCCGTTCGCGGATCAGGCCGCGTTGCTCTCCATGGCCCGGACCAGGCTCAGCGGACGCATGTCGGTCCAGTTCTCCTCGACGTACGCGAGGCAGGCGGCACGGGTGTCCTGGCCGTGCACGGTGCGCCAGCCTCCCGGGACCTCGGCGAACGCCGGCCACAGCGAGTGCTGGCCCTCGTCGTTGACGAGGACGAAGTACGACGCCTCGTCGTTCTCGAACGGATTGGCCACGATGACACCTCACAAATGCGGGCGGAACTGCGGTCGGAACGACCTTCGGACGCAGGCCTACGGCATTCCTATGACAATGACCTTGCCTGAATCTCCTGGCCACAACCTGCCAGCCGCATGGGGCAGTTATGAGGAATGCAGTGTTCCGCTCGAGCCGAACGAGCAGGACGTGAAGATTCCACTTTCGGTTTTCGCTGGCAGCCGGGGCCAACGCGCGTAGAGCTCGGTTCACGACCTCTGTCAGTTCGCTGCCAACGCAGTAGGCTGTCACGCCTTTTCCCTGGTGGAGCGCGATGCGCGAAGCAAGACTCTTCTCATGCAAACGCGATGCCGCCTCCGGACCGAGGTTAACGCGACGCATACGGGAATTATTCGGCGATCCACGTACGGAAGAATTTGGAGTTCATAAATGAAGTCCGCATTCCAGAAGGTCTCCGCCATCAGTGTCGCCGTGGTCGCACTGGTGCTCGTGCCGGTGACCGCGGGCACCGCATCGGCCGATGAACCGGGTTGGCAGTCGCCGGTGGCGCGCGTCGGGGAGACCGTCACCGACCTACTCGACGAGCCGGGCTGGCAGCGACTGCCGGGTGAGCCGGGCTGGCAGAACCCTCCGGCGGACTCCACCGAATGATCCTTTCCGGCACCTGACGAACAGGATCACCCCGTCCCGGAGACGCCGGTACGGGGTGATCTTTCTGCGTGTGACCCGTGTTACCCTGCCGCCGTTGAAGGACTTCGGGGGTTTCCTGAGACGGGGGTGGGGAGACTTGCTTGAACCGATAGGATTGAGCGCGGAAGCCACAGAGGTATACAGGGCCTCGTTACTTAATTCATGCGGTTCGGTCGAGGAACTGACCGGGTTGGTCGGCCGCCCGATAGAGGTCGTACGCGCCGCATTGGACGAATGCGTACGGCTGGGCCTGATCCGCCCGTCCTGGGAGACTCCCGGCCGCGTGCACGCGGTCAGCCCGGATGTCGCCCTCCAGGCCCTGTTGGCCCGTCAGGAATCCGCGCTGCTGGCCCGGGAGCGCCAGATAGCCGAGACCCGGGTGGAAGTGGCCCGCCTTTCCGAGGAGTTCGCCGCCACCCGCAGCCGCCGCCGGCACAACGAGGTCGAGCAGCTGGAAGGGCTCGACCAGATTCGCGATCGCATCGGTGAACTCACCCTGGGCTGTGAGCGCAGCCTGGTCAGCTTCGCCCCCGGCGGGCACCAGACCTCGGACAACCGGGAGGCCAGCCGTCCGCTCACCGAGTCCCTCAGGGACCGCGGAGTGACGGTGCGCACCATCTATCTGGACAGCATCTACAACGACCCCGCCACGGTCGAACACGCCCGCTGGCTGGTGGAGTTGGGAAACGATGTCCGAACCGTGGCCTGGCTCCCGGCCCGCATGATCATCTTCGATGGTGAGGCCGCCATCCTGCCCATGGACCCGGACAACAGCGGGGACGGGGCTCTCCTCTTCCGCGGCAGGGGCGTACTCGCGGGCCTGTCCGAGCTCTTCCGGCTGGTGTGGGACCGGGCGGCGCCCGTCACCAGTGCCCGTCGTCAGCGGACCAGCACCGACGACAAGGGGCTGACCAGTCAGGAGAAGGCCGTCCTGCGCCTTCTCGGGGAAGGCTTCACCGACGAGGGCGTGGCGCGCAAGCTCGGGGTCTCGGTCCGTACCGGACGACGTATCACCGCCGACCTGATGGGGCGGCTCGGGGCCAAGAGCCGGTTCCAGGCCGGACTGCGCGCGGCCGGCCTCGGCTGGATCGACGAGATTCCGGGCACCGGCGGAGAACCGGACGCCGACCACTCCGGTCTGCTGGACCCGACACGGGCCGACTCCACGGACGGCCCGGGCGTGGTCGGCCGCCGACTGGCGGACTGCTGAACCTCCTTGCTCTGAAGGCTTGTTGGGCTCCGCAGTGCGGCACGCCGCGCTGTGCCGCCCGACGGTCCGGCCGTCGCCTGACGTCCGCGGTCCCCTGGTCACACCTCGCGGGTACGGACCGGCGCCGCGCTGCGGACGGGCACCGAAGCCACGTCCCGTGCCAGACCCAGGAACGAGCCGCGGTAGAAGAGCAGCGGGCCGGAGTCCTCGCCCTCCTCGGGCACGGTCAGGTCCACCACCCGGCCGACCAGGATCCGGTGGTCCCCGGCCGGCACCACACTCTCGACCCGGCAGTCCACCCAGGCCAGACCGCCACCGATGCGCGGGGAGCCGGTCACCTCGGCCGGACTCCAGGCCACCCCGGCGAACTTGTCCGCTCCGCTGCGACCGAACCCCCGGCACAGCTCGGCCTGGTCCGCGCGCAGCACCGTTGCGCAGAACGCACCCGTCTGCTCGATCCGGTGCCCGGTCGCCGAGGCCTGCGCCACCGCGACGGACACCAGCGGCGGTTCCAACGAGAGCGAGGCGAAGGACTGGCAGGCGAAGCCGACCGGTTCGCCCTCATGGACGGCGGAGATGATCGTCAACCCCGTGCAGAACCGGCCGAGCACATCCCGGAAACGGCTCCGGTCGAAGCGGAGGGCGGTGGCGGTCGAGTTCACGCGTACCTCACAGGGCAGGGGACGGACGGTCACGTCGACGGCTCACGCTCCCCTCGTCCTCTACACGACAGCTACACCCGGCACCCGGCCCGGACGCGAGACGATCGGCTCCGGGGAGTAGCCGGGCCGGGCAGCAGCCCACGCCATAGGAACCCCGTAGGGGGTCGTTCTTCGATGGGTGACGTGCCGTAGGCTGCCGGGGCCCTGCTCCGGCCGGCTGTCGAGATTTCCGAGAGAGGCCGGTGTGGCGATGGTGGAGCCCTGGACTCCTCTGGACATCGACCCGGAGGGCGTCGGCGGCCCGGAAGAGCTGGTCGAACGCCTGGACGCCATGGGCCCGGCAGCGCTGAGCGAACTCCTCACCGAGGAGAAGGCCGTCGTCTTCCGGGGCTTCGACATCACCTCGGAGACCCTCGACGACGTACTCGACCGGATCCTGCCCAACAGGTTCGGACGGGCTCTGCGGCCCGCACGCGAACGTAAGACCGCCAACGTCTGGAAGGTCTCAGGGGAACAGCCTCATATCGCGGTCCGGCCGTACAACAAGATGAGCTGTACGCACGCCTGGCCCGCCCGGATCGCGCTGTTCTGCCACACGGCCCCCGCCGCCGGCGGCGCCACCATGCTGGTGGACGGCGCACGCTGGCTCAGCTCACTCGCCCTCGACCTGCGCGAACGGTTCTCCCCCGGCGTCCGGTACGTCCGCTACCTGCACGACGGTTCGGGCCTCGGCGTGAGCTGGCAGAACGCCTTCGCCACGACCCACCGCGAGGAGGTCGAGGTCTTCCTCGACGGCACCGGGACCGAGTGGCGCTGGACGGCCGACGGCGGCATCCACGTCTCACGGATACGCCCCGCCGTCATCACGCACCCGGTCACGGGCGACGTCTGGTTCAACCAGATCCACCGCTGGCATCCGGCCGGCTGCGGCCCCGTGGACGTCCTGTCCCGGGTCCTGCCGGTGGACCGGCTGCCCTGGAACGTCACGTTCGCCGACGGCTCCCCGATCTCCAGGGACGAGGTGACCCAGATCTGCGAGTCGGGCGCCGTGGCGACGGTGGACGTCCCGTGGAACCGGGGCGATCTGCTGCTCCTCGACAATGTGGCTCTCGCCCACGGCCGCCGCCCCTTCACCGGAACACGCCACGTCCGCGCCGCCATGTCGGACTGGTGCCCGACCCCGCCCCGAGCATGACGACCCGGCCGCGGGCGGGGTACGGGCAGCGGCTCTCAGGCCGCCGGCTCGTGCCGGGAACGACCGCTCTCGGCGAACAGCCGCAGCAGACTGTTGAGCTGGTACACGGACTCGCCCGGCTCGTCCGAGAACGCCAGCAGCCCTTCGTCGACCAGTGACTCCAGCCCCTCCTCGACCTCGGCGACCTCGAGCCCGAGGCAGCGGGCGGCCGAGCGGGCCGAGAACACCTCGTGCCTCAACCCCGACAGCAGCAGAAGCAGCTCGCGGTCCGCGCGGCCCAGCCGGCGCAGCGACAGCTCCATGCTGCGAGGCACCGACAACCCTCGTACCTGCAGCTCCTGGAGGCGGCTGTGCGGGTCCGCCAGTCGGTCCGCGAGGCGCCGCAGCGAGGAACGTGGCCGGCCGGCCAGCCGGGTCGCGGCGATGCGCACGGCGAGCGGGAGTCCGGCGCAGTGCCGGGCGATCTCCCGCGCGGCCTCCGGCTCGGCCTCGACACGGATCGGGTCCACCGCCGTGGACAGCATCCGCAGGCTCTCCGCGCCGCTCAGCGGGGGCAGCACCATGGTGTGCAGTCCACCGATCGGCCCCAGGGCGGTCTGGCTGGTGATCAGCACGGCAGGCTCCGGCGCCCCCGGCAGCAACCCGGACAACTGCAGCTCGCTGACCGCGTTGTCCAGGAGGATCAGCAGCCGGCGCCGGGCCGTGCGGGTCCGGTACAGCCGGATCAGCTCGTCCAGATCCGGTTCGGCCGCGCCCACCGGCTCCCCGAGTGCCCGCAACAGGCTGACCAGTACCTCCCGGGGGCTGCGGGGCGAGCCGTCCTGGTACCTCAGGTTCACGTACAACTGCCCGTCGGGGAAGGCCCCCAGAACCTCGTTGGCCGCGCGCACCGCGAGGGCCGTCTTGCCGCTCCCCGGCATCCCCGTCAGCAGGAACCGACGGGCGTGCCAGGTGCGTTGCCCGCTCGGCGGCAGCAGCCTGCGCAGTTCGGCCAACTCGGCCTCGCGGCCGGTGAAATCGGGAATGTCCGGGGGGAGCATCGCCGGTGTCACCGCCCGGGTGGCGGCCGGGAGCGCGGACGGTTCCATGACCGGCTCCCCCGCCAGGACCGCCTGGTAGACCTCGGCCAGCTCGGCGCCCGGGGTCACACCCAGCTCCTCGGCGAGCACCCGGCGCCCCTCGTGGTACGCGATGAGCGCGTCGGCCTGCCGGCCGCACAGGTACAGGGCCTTCATCAGCTGGGCCCGCATCCGCTCCCGCACCGGGAACTCGGCTACCAGCGAGGTCAGTTCGGGTATCAGTTGCCGGTGCCGCCCCAGCGCCAGGTCCACCTCGATCCGCAGCTCGGTGGCGGCGGCCCGTGCCTCCTCCAGCCTGGGCAGTTCGGCGTCCGCCAGGGGCTCCGTGACGTTCGACAGGGCAGTCCCCCGCCACAGCTCGAGCGCGCCCCGAAGGTGTGCGTCGGCCCGCTCCAGGTCGCCTGCTTCGTAGGCCTCGGCGCCGAGTCGGGCCAGCCGCTCGAAGTCCAGGAAGTCCACCCGGGCGTTCGCGGTCTCCAACGTGTAGCCGGGCAACTGGCGGACGATCCGCACGCCGTCACCGAGCTGCATCCGCAGCCGCGAGATGTACGTGTAGATCTGCGCGCTCACCGTGGCCGGCGGGTTCCACCCCCACAACAGATGACTCAGCCGCGTATCGGAGACCACTCGCCCCCTGGCCAGCAGCAGGGCCGCGAGCACGGTCTTGATCTTGGTTCCCGACAGGACGACGCGCTCGTCGTGCCTGCGGGCTTCCACCGGACCGAGAATTCGGAACTCCATGGCATCCCCCTGATTGGCTGCTTCTGGCGCTCCAGTCTTCAATCACAGAGGCCCGCTTGGTGGCTTTCGCCTTGTCAGGAGGCTGCGATGGCAGGTCCCTGCGAGCTGGACAGGTGATCCATGTGCCGAGGGGGCCGTGGTGGCAGCTGCCACCACGT
>NZ_JBSGVW010000035.1:0-107356 GCF_053608645.1 Streptomyces sp. NPDC055013 | reverse complement strand
ACCAGGTACGACAAGACCGCCACCTCCTACGAAGCAGCGGTCAGTCTCGCGTCATTCTTACTCTGGGCAAGATCCGTTTGAAGACGCACCCTAGTACGACAGCTGCGCGCGCGGAAGACCACGCCGCGAGGAGCCGGCCGACCCAGCCGACGGAACGGGCCACGGCAGCAGCGCACCACCCGCGCGCCTCCCGGGCACCGCACCCCGTGTGCCTGTCTTAGGCAGGCTGCCGGGACAGGCCTGTCACCGACCTCATCCGGCCCATCGAAAAACGAACCGGCATTCAGCCGGGACGTCGTCTGCCCGCTCCATGCAGGATGTCCACCCTTCGAGGCCGTCGGCGCGGCAGGTGCCCTTGCCCGGGTGGATCTCGGCGAGGTATGGCGGCCGACCGCTCGACAGGAGGACGCCGGGCGGGGACGAACGCGGAACCGCACAGATGGCTCCCGCTCCCGGCCGTGTTCATCCGCACCCACGGACACCCATCCACCACTATGGGAGAAATACCTGATCTACCCGGAGGTCTTGCGTGCACCCTGATGGCTTTCCCGCCCCGGATTCCGGGCTCCTCCTCACCCACTTTCTGACGGTGACCGACGTAGCCCGATCCCGCGCCTTCTACACCGACGTCCTCGGTGGTGAAGTAGTACTCGAGGAAAACCCCTGCACCATCAAACTCGCCAACGGATGGATCATCATGAATCCCGGCGGCGGCCCCACCCCGGACAAACCAGACGTCACCCTGCACGCGCCCACCGACCCCACCACGGTCAGCAGCTTCCTCAACATCCGCGTCGCCGACATCGAAACATGCCACCGAGAATGGAGTGCCAAAGGCGCCGAATTCCTCACACCACCCATCGACCGCAAAGCCGAACTGCGCTGCTACCTACGCGACCCGGACGGCTACCTCATCGAAGTCGGCCAGGCCACGGGCATGCTTCACGGCACATACGCCGACACACCCGCCCACACCAGCTAGACCCTCACCAGGCCACCGCCCCGCCCACACCCATCGAAAAGCCCAAGAGACACCGGCGATGTCGAGGAAGCATCCCGCTCCCCCGCCCACCGCCACCAGCCGGTCGACGTCCCGGTCGCTGAGCTGGGACGCAGGAAGCGAGCCGACTCCGCGGCCGGAAGAGTGTCCTCACCTCCGGAGACAGGTTGTCGATGCGTCTTCATCCAGGCGAGACCGAGGCCGTTGGCTGGCGGGTGGTGGCCGTGCTCGACGTTGTCCAGCAGCTGCGTGATGCCTCACCCGACGTCGCCGGACGTCCGCGGGTGATCGCGATCGACGGCCGTGGCGGCGCCGGCAAGACGACCCTCGCCGAGCGGCTACGCAAGGTGGTGCCCCACTCCGCCATCGTGCACACCGACGACATCGCCTGGAACCACGCCTACTTCGACTGGGGCACCGTACTCGCCGAGAACATCCTGCGACCCCTGCACCGGGGTGAGACGGTGGACTTCCGCCCTGCTGCCTGGACCACCCACGACCGGCCCGGATCGATCACCATCCCCGCGGGCGCCGACTTCATCTGGGTCGAGGGCACCGGCATCATCCGCGAGGAGCTTGCCCCGTGGCTGGACGCCTCGGTGTGGATGCAGGGTGACCTCGACGAGCAAGAGCGGCTGTTGGCCATCCGCGACGGTGTCTCCCCCGAGCAGCGAGAGCACGTAGCGGCCTGGCTGTTGGAGGAACTGCCGTTCATGCTGCGAGAACAGCCTTGGGCCGGAGCCACCATGATCGTCGCCGGCCCTCCGCAGATCGACCACGACCCGGACACCGAGTTGGTCATCGCCCCGCCGACCAGCCCTGAGGCAACGAGGTCTTGAGAGGCACTGCGTTAGGAGTGAGGCTCGTGCTGTGGGTAGCGGCTGGGTGCGAGGATGCTGCTGTGTGGGATGAGATCGACGTGGTGGAGTGGGACTCCGTACCGGGCCATCCCGACTGGTATGAACCGGATCGGGCCGCCCATGGTCTACGCGCCCTGGCCGAGGCAGCGAACCCGGTACAGGCGGCGGAGGCGGGCTCGCAGCTCGGCGGCGGTGGGATCGTTCATGGCCACAGTGGCGCGGTGTTCCCAGCAGCTGTGGTTGCGACCCCGCTGCTCCTGGACATCGCCCAGCACGGTCACCCGGCGGCACAAAATACCGCGCTGGGGCTGCTCGATGAAGCTCTGTCGAGCTACCCGCATGCCGGGTACACACGGGTGACGGCTCCAGACGGCACCGCGATTCCCATCTGCTGTGCCATCGCCCACCACCTCCAGGATCGCGCCGACTTCCTTGCCGGACGCGGAAAGAGCGGCAAGTCATTGCTGGCCGACGCGGCCGCGCACTGGCGCTTCGAGATCCGCGAATGCATCGCCGACGGCAGCGACACGGCAGCCTTCGGCACCTTGGCCGGCCGTCTCCCCGACGGCGTCCACGCGGCGGAAATGCACCACGCCGGAGCCATCACCATCCTGAGCGAACTCACCCTCGAATACCCACCCGCAGAGGACTCCCACGACGCATGCCTGCGCGTGAAAACCCGGCATCCGAGCCAACTGCCACCAGGCGCCATGCTGTTTCCGGCAGCATGCGGAGAACGCGTGCACTGACTGACTCCAGTCCTTCAGACGACCCTCTGGTGCAGGGACCGGCTGCGGTCCTGACGCGGCCAAACACCTCCAGCAGATCAGGGCACATCCGAGGGTGAGGAACTCTTCGTGGATGTCGTCGCCTATCTCCCAGCGGATCCGCAGGCGGCGAGGCTGGTGCAGGTGAGCGAACGTGCGCTCGAAGAGCCAGCGTTGCGTGCCAGCCCGGACCTCCAGTCCAGCCCGACACCCGCCACATTCACTTGCTTCAGCTGGTTCTCAGGCCGCTCGTTGGCTTACCGCACCACTCCATCAAACCTGTTGCGCACCGAGGCGAAGCCGCAGACGAACGACCTTGACGCGGCCCGAGGTTCGGCCCAGCAACACCGGCATAGGAGGATGAAGCCGCCTCAAAAAATCTGTCGGCCCATCCTCGCCGACCGCCTGTTGTGGCTTTTGGTGTCCCACCACTCTTCCAGCAGGGCGTGGACGATGTGAACCAGCTGCTGCAGCCGGTCCGGTTGGGGGGCGGTCGAGGTGAGCACGTCCACCAAGGACTTGTCGTCCCATGGAAGGGTGACCACCCAGCTTTGGTCCGGGTGGTCCGGTCGTTGCACGGTGAGTCCAAACGTCAACGTCACCGTGCGGTCCGGACGGTGCGCGACGGTCAGTTGGGTGATGTGGAACTCGACTCCGTCAACGGTGGTGTACGAGCGCCCCAGAGCTTGCTCCGCCGGCGTCCCTTCCCCCATGCGTCCTCCGGTCCCTTCCCCGTGCTCCCACCCCAGGCGCTAGTAGCGACCTACGGCGGCGCCCCTTTGGCTCCCCTTGTACCTCGTCAGGAGGTCGTTGATCCCGCCGGCCTACCAATGGTGGTCCGGAACTTTCGACCGGTGAGCACTGGATGGTGTACGTGGAGTAGCTCCCCACGGCCATTGTGGGCTCCGGGCGATATGGCGTTCGCGTGCCCGACATGCTGCGAGCCTGATTGCGCAAGGAGACGGACTCCGGTTGCGCTCCGGAGACCGAAACGGGGACGACCTAGCTGAAGGGCAGAAGCCACAGGTCACGCCAGATGGCGACGTGACCTGGGCGCAGAACCCTTTCTGAGCGGCTGCTACTTCAGGGTTACGGCGTCTCCGGCCGACACGACCCGCGCGGTGGTCGTCGTGCCGGGGAAGTACCAGCGCCAGCTTCCGGCCGAAGTCGCGGTGACCTTGGTGCTCAGCTGGCCGGTGTCGCCCGTCTTCACTGTCTTGACGGTGCTGTAGTGGGCGCTGCCGGCCTTCTTGAACTGAAGCTTCACGTCTTGGCCGGGGTAGCCGTGGTACTTCAGGTCCTCCCAGTTGGCCCGGGCCAGCTTGCCGGTGACGGTGAGCTTGGCGCCCTTGGCCACGGGCTCGGGGGCGGCGTTCGTCGTGAGCTTGGAAGCGCGCTTCATCTGGAACTCGGCGATGTGGTCGGAGATCCAGTAGTCCCCGTCCTTGGCCTTGACGGTGGCGTTGACCTGCCAGACGCCGGCCGTGCGGTTCACATCCTCGGGCATGCTGCCCGGGAGCCAGGCCGGGGCGATCGTCATCGTGGCCGTGCACACCGACGTGGTGGAACTCTTCTTCTCGCACCGGGTGTCGACCCAGTCGCTGAAGCCCCAGCCGTTCGTCTTGTTGAAAACACTGACGTCCGAGAGGCCCTTCACTCCGGAGTTGTCCCGGATCGTGATGGCGATCGGATAGGTGACGCGCGCCGAAGTGCCGATGATGACGTTGTTCCCACCGTTCACGACCGTCTTGGTGACCCGGATGTCCCCCCTGCCCTCCGCATGGGCCCCCGTCGCGGACAGCAGCGTCAGGGCCGCCGCCCCACTCGCCAGGATCCAGGCCGCTCTGGCCGTTCTACCTCGCATGATTCCTCCCCTGTGATGTGGGAAGCGAGATTACACAGCCGAGGCGGAGCCAGCCGGACCGGGTTCGCACAGAGGTTCGCCCCAGGGCACGGCACATTTGGATCGCGGCCTTCCTGCGATGTCCGCAGCGCCAGAGAGCCGCACTGTCGATGTGGTGCCGCAACCGTCACGTCTTGCTCAAGTAGAGGGCCGCCAATCGCGGCAGCCGGCGAGCGACCTCGTCCTCGTCATCGAAGTCGAAGTCCCAGGCAGGGTCCAGCTCCGGGTATCGAATGGTGAATGCGTCGGCAGGGAGCTGCTCGCCCGTCGACGTGATGTGTGCGTTCCAGGCGATGCTCAGCGCTTCCTCACCGTTCAGGTCGAGGCCGTCGGTCGCCGATGTTTGCACGATGGGCAGTTCTGCCAGGGCATCAGGATCGGCGACCGTGCGTTCGAAGACATCACGCCCTTGGGCGATGAGCCAGCCTGGGAAGTAGTCGAAACCGTCGTCGGAGCAGCCCCCGTTGATGACGTAGGCGGCGGCCCACAGAGAGGTCGTGTATGACTCGGCCATCAGGTCCCACAACACCTGCTGGGCAGCCACGATTTCCCCGACCGGGCGGATCGCCAGTAGTGAGGTCGTCTCGCGGGCGATCGTTTCACTGTCGTCCGGGTCGGGCGCCTCGTTGCGGGCTGCCGCGATGAGCTGCCAGAACTCCTGTCTATTCATGGTGGCGGAGCATGCCACCTGGCACTGACAGCCCGATGGCTGCCGCGGGGCCAGTTGTACCGCTGCCGCTGTCTCCATCTCCCGCGAAGCCTTGCCCCAGCTGACTTGGGCACCGGAAAGCCTCCGCCCTCTCCCCTACGGCAACGCACCGACCCGGGTCGCGGCCAAGAAGGGTCCGCCCGCGCCCACCTCTCTCGTAGCCCCGGCGGGTATGGACAGTCGGCCCACGACCGAGTCAGGCCAGACCGAACCTCTCGGCGTGCACCTGTCGAGCGGGAACCCGCAGCTCTCGCAGCCCGCCGAGCACAGCCCTGGTCATGGCCGGCGGCCCGCAGACGTACACGTCGCGTTCGGTGATGTCGGGCACCAGCCGGTACAAGCTGCTCGGGTCGAACGGCGGGACGCCGCACTCGCCCGTCCTGCCGGTGAGCAGCTGCAACCTTCCGCCCCGTAGCGCGACCAGGTGACGCACCTCGTTGAGCAGCACGGCATCGGCCTCGCTGCGTACCCGGTACAGGACGACGACGTCGCCGGTCGTCTGCTCCTCCAGCATGGCCCGCACGGGTGTGATCCCCACGCCCCCGGCGATCAGCAGGACGCCGGGGCGGGACCGGTGCAACGACGTGAACGCCCCGTACGGCCCCTCGACGAAGGCGCGGCTGCCGACCGGGACGTCCCGCAGGCCCGCGCTGGCGCTGCCCGCCGCCTTGGCCGTGAGGCGCAGTCCCTGACCGCCGGGCGCCGCGGACAGGGAGAAGGGGTTGGCCAGCCACCAGTGGTTGTGCCCGGGGAACCGCCAGATGCAGAACTGGCCGGCTCGGGCGGGGAGTTTGTCGAGGTGCCGGCCGGTGACGTACACCGAGACCACGTTGTCCGACTCGGGCACGACGGCAGCGACGCGGAACTGGTGGTAGGCGTTGCGCCACAACGGCACGGCCAGGCGCCCCGTCAGCAGCGCGCCGAACGCGAACAGCCACAGGATCCACCAGTAGGCCGTGGCGAACGCGGAGGACGTGAACGTCGTCGTCTCCTGCAACTGGTGGACGAACGCCAGGCCCAGGGCCACGTAGAGCAGCAGATGCAGGCCGTGCCAGACCTCGTACTGCAGCCGGCGCCGCAGGCCCCGGGTGGAGATCACGGCGATCACGACGATGATCGCCGCTGCGAGCATGCCCAGCAGGGAGGCCGGCACCCCGCTGAGCGCGACGAACGTCTTCCCCATGGACGCGTCGTCGAGAGTCGCGTAGCCGAGCACCACCAAAGTGGCGTGGGTGAGGACGGTCCACAGCAAGGTGAAGCCGACCCAGCGATGCCACACCGTGAGCCGGTCCATGCCGATGCGGCGGTCCAGCCACGACAGCCGGGCCACCAGCAGCAGTTGGAACAGCATCAGCAGGGCTGCGTGCAGGCCGAAGAACTTGGCGACCGTGAGCACCTCGTTCTTGCCCGACCCGGCGCTGACGAACAGCGCCTCGACGATCACCACATTGACGATGACGAACGTCCACATCGCCCAGCGCGCCGCGTCTACCGGAAGCATGGTGCCCGTACGCACCGTGTTACTCGCCGCCGTCATGGTTGCCTCTCATCCCCCATGGCCGCACTACTCACGACCCGTGTGCACAAACCCCATGAAGACCGAGGAATTCGACCAAATGCGCACCTCGATCGGGTAAGGATACGGCGCGTGAGCCCGATCCGTTCATGCCGGAACCCTTCCAATCCGACCGCCATTTTGGGCGTTCGGCGGCTGAGGCTCTCCCTGGTCAGGGCAGACTCGCTCGTCGTGAATCGAGCGCCGGGTCCCGGGTGCCTCTGCTCTCCCCAACTCCAGCCGCTAGGTTGCTCCTTGACCCTGAACGACCCCTGAATCGGGCTGATCTGGAGGACATCGCGTGACCGGGATTCCCGCTGCCTCGGCCGAGGCGCACAAGCGAATCAGGACCGACCAGCCGCACACGGCCCGGATCTGGAACTACTGGCTGGGCGGCAAGGACAACTACCCGGTCGACCAGGCTGCAGGGGATCAGATCCGCACATTGCACCCGGGCATCGGCGACTACGCCCTCGCCGATCGGCAGTTCCTCGGGCGGGCCGTACGGTATCTCGCCGGCGAGCGCGGGATACGGCAGTTCCTCGACATCGGCACCGGCCTGCCGACGGCCGACAACACCCACGAGGTCGCTCAGCGCATCGCGCCGGATTCCCGCATCGTCTACGTCGACAACGACCCCATCGTGCTGGCCCACGCCGAAGCCCTGCTGACCAGCACGCCAGAGGGCCGCACCGACTACCTCGACGAGGATCTGCGCAACGTCGACACCATCCTGGAGCAGGCGGAGCGCACCCTGGACTTCAGTGAGCCCGTGGCGCTGATGATGCTCGGCGTCGTCATCTTCGTCGAGGACGACGACGAGGCGTCCGGCATCGTGCGGCGTCTGATGGACCGCCTGCCTGCGGGCAGCCACCTCGCCCTCTCCCATACGATCACGCGGCCGGACATGCCGGACGTCGACGCAGCGGTCGCATTCTGGAACGAGCACGGCACGCCGAAACTGACCCAGCGCACGCCGGCCGACATCGCCTCGTTCTTCAACGGGCTGGAGCTCCTCGAGCCGGGCGTCGTGTCCTGCAACCGCTGGCGATCGGATGACAGCGAGACCGGTCTGCCCGCCGAGGTGGCCATGTTCGGTGGCGTGGGGCTCAAGACCTGAGCATATTCGGCGTATTCGGTGTATTCGGCCGGCGAGGGGCAGCGCGGGGCGCCTGTCGAACCGGTACGTGGGCACGCCGGCACGTGCAGTCAAGAGCCCGGAAACCCGAGTCAGTGCGATCGCCGGGCCCGGCATTGATTGCAGTCCTTTGAAAAGTTCCGCATCTGCGTGGACACCTCAAGGGCCGGCTCCTACCGTCGCCGTCGGCGCGGCATCGTCGTACGCAACCAAGGAGTCGTATGTCCATACGAGCAGTCAGCCGTGCCCCGGCTGTCGCACTGACCGTGGCGGCCACGCTGCTGGCCGCCACGGGGTCCGCGCACGCGGACCCGATTCCGAAGGCACCCGGCCACCGTCTCGTCGCCTCCTACACGGGCGAACCCGCCGAGCCCGACCCGTTGCCCGGGCAGCGGCCACCCCAGCATCCCCACATGGCAGCCAATGGCCGCAGCGGCATGCACGCCGACGCCTGGGGCAGCGCGACGTACCCATGGAGCGGCCCTCTGGGTAACGCGCCGGAAGTCAGCAGCGAGAAGATGGCGGCGCTCGGCGGCGAGTGTGCGAACGTGACCTTCGACAGGGCAGGACGGATCGTCACGGTGTGCGGGACGTTCACCGGGTTTCTGGTCAAGCTGCTCGATCCCCGTACGCTCGCGACCTTGGCGGAGTACAAGCTTCCGCAGCGCCCGTCCACTGTGGAAGCGATCACCCGGCTGGACTTCTCCCGGATCTTCAAGGACACGTCCGGAGGCGCGTACTCGTACCTGGACAACGAAGACCGCTTGGTGCTCGCGGACTCGCGGCAGCACGTCATCCGTCTCGCTCACCGGCAACAGCCCGATGGCAGCTGGGAGTTCACCGTCGCCGACGACTGGGACCTGACCGGCCACATCCCGCACGACTGCGTGACCTGGACCAACCTGTACCCCAGTGGGGAGTGCGACCCCATCACATCGGTGATGCCGGACTGGCAGGGCCGCATCTGGTGGGTCACCCGGCAAGGCCGTGTCGGTACCGTCGAGCCGGGAACGGGCGCGGTCCGTTCGATTCGTCTGGCGGGCGAGGAGATCCAGAACTCCTTCTCCGTCGCCGACGACGGTGTGTCGATCGTCTCCGACCATGCCCTGTACGAGCTCACCGCTACCGCGGACGGAACACCCTCCGTGGTGTGGCGGCAGGCCTACGACAGGGGCACCGGCAGCAAGCCGGGTTCCGTCAACCAGGGTTCGGGCACCACCCCGGACATCTTCGGCCCCGGCGGGAAGTACGTCGCGATCACCGACAACGCCGACGACCGCATGAACGTGCTGGTCTACCGGCGGGGCACCGACGTGCCGGCCGGTGAGCGGGTCGTGTGCAAGGTTCCGGTCTTCGGCTCCGGCGCATCCACGACCGACAACTCCCTGATCAGCTGGGGAAACAGCCTCGTGGTCGAGAACAACTACGGCTACGAGAACGTCGGATCGCTCACCTTCGGGCGGAGCGTCGTCGGCGGCGTCACCCGCATCGACGTCCGCCCCGACGGCAGCGGATGCCACACCGTCTGGGAGAGCAGCGAGCGAGCCCCGTCCGTCGTGCCGAAGCTCTCCACCGCCAACGGTCTGATCTACCTGTACACCAAGGATCCGAACACCATCGGCGTCGCCGCCTGGTATCTGACGGCCGTCGACTTCCGCACGGGCGCCACTCGGTGGAAGCAGCTCGTCGGGACGGGCCTTCTGTACGACAACAACTGGGCACCGGTCACCATCGGCCCCGACGGCACCGCGTACACGGGCGTCTTCAACGGACTGACCTCCGTACGCGACGGGGGCCAGGGCCGGCGATGAACGTGCTGGTCGCAGCCGGTTGTTGATGGCTGCGACCAACGTACGGCGGTGGACGCCGCCCCGGTGACCGATCGGCGTTCCCGCAGGACTGTCGGCCCGGGGCCGGCGCATCGCAGGGTCCTCCGAAAGCCAGGTGCGTGACCACTCCGCACGCCGGACCGGCGGGGACCAGACCGCAACAAACTCTCCTTGGCTCGCCGAGCAGCACCGGCGAGCAGCACCGGCACACCCGCAACCGGGCCGTCCGCCAGGCTCGTTCCTCGACGGCGGCCCGGCGAGGCCCCGGCTCCGAGCACACATCCTCAATCACATACGCGAACCGCGTCTCTGTGAATGCCGAAGCAATTGTGGATGACGACAGGGCTCTTGTAGCCCCAAGTGGGCTCTGGTTTCCTGGTTAGGAAAGTTTCCTATCAATCCCCCACCTGAACGAGGTTCATATGAGGGCATCACCTCTGTCGCTTCGGCGGGGTGCGGTAGCCGCCGCGCTCGGCAGCATCCTCCTGCTCCTCCTCAGCGTCATCCCGACCGGTTCCGCCCGAGCCGCCGGCGCGGATCAGCGTGCCGCGGCCGCCACGCCGGTCTCCGTGAACGGCCAGCTCAGAGTCTGTGGCACCAAGCTGTGCAACAGCCGCGGGAACCCCATCCAGTTGCGAGGCATGAGCACCCACGGCACCCAGTGGTACCCGCACTGCCTGACCAACGGTTCACTCGACGCCCTGGCCGGCGACTGGAAGGCCGACATCCTGCGCGTCTCGACCTACGTCCAGGAGGGCGGCTACGAGACGAACCCGCAGCACTTCACCAACCTCGCGAACTCCCTCATCCAGCAGGCGACCGACCGCGGCATGTACGTGATCGTCGACTGGCACATGCTCACCCCGGGCGACCCCAACACGAACCTCAGCAAGGCCCGGCAGTTCTTCACCGACATCGCCAACCGCAACAAGGACAAGAACAACGTCCTCTACGAGATCGCGAACGAGCCCAGCGGCGTGAGCTGGTCGCGGATCAAGAGTTACGCGGAGCAGATCATCCCGACCATTCGCAACATCGACTCCGACGCTCCCGTACTGGTCGGAACCCGCGCGTGGTCCTCGTTCGGTGTCTCCGAGGGGGCCAACGAGTCGGAGGTGGTGAACAACCCCGTCAGGGCGTCCAACATCATGTACACCTTCCACTTCTACGCGTACTCGCACCGCGACGAGTACCTGGCGACCCTCTCCCGCGCCGCCGACAAGCTCCCGGTGTTCGTCACCGAGTTCGGCACCCAGAACTACGCCGGCGAGGGCAGCAACGACTTCGCCATGTCGCAGCGCTACCTCGACCTCATGGCCAGCAAGAAGATCAGCTGGACGAACTGGAACTTCTCCGACGACAACCGCTCCGGGGCCGTCTTCAAGACCGGGACGTGCGACAGGTCCGGCCCGTGGACCGGCACCTCGCCGCTGAAGCCCGCCGGAGCGTGGATTCGCGAGCGCATCATGTCGCCGGACAACTGGTGATGAGCGAATGAGCGAACGTGGATCAGCGTGATCGAACCGGTGGCCTGTGTGTCTCACACAGGCCACCTCACCTTGCGGAGCGACGTGGCCGGCCGGTCATCCCTTGGCCGGTGTGGTGGATGCCGCCTCCGTCGGGTTCTCCGTAGCGGATGACGTGATCACCTCGGAGGTCGCGGAGCGTCCGCCGCGCCGGTCCATGAGGCCGCCCGTGAAGGCCAGTCCGAGGCCTGCTACGGCCAGGGCGGCGCCGACGAGGTTCGGTGACGCCCAGCCCCAGCCGGCGGAGATGGCCAGTCCGCCGAGCCAGGCGCCGCCCGCGTTGGCCAGGTTGAACGCGGAGTGGTTGGAGGCTGCGGCCATCGTCGGGGCGTTCTTGGCCTTCGCCATGAGCAGCATCTGCACGGGGGTGGTGATGAGGGCACCCATCGCGCCGATGAAGGTGATCGTGACCAGGGCCGGAACGGTGCTGTGGACGGTGAAGTAGAACGTGACCAGGCCGGCCGCGAGCAGGGCGAGGCCCGCGTAGAGAGTCGGGCGCAGGGCGCGGTCGGTGAGGGGGCCGGCCATCAGCGTGCCGACGGTCATGCCTACCCCGTACAGCGCCAGGACCAGGGTGGTAGACGTGTCGGAGATGCCCGTCAGGTGCGTCAGCATCGGCACGAGGTAGCTGTAGACGGCGAAGAAGCCGCCGAACCCGACCACTGCCGTGGCCAGGCCGATCGCGACCTGCCGGTTCTTCATGGCCCGCACCTCGTGGCGGATGCCGGACTGCTGACCGCGGGGCTGGTGCGGGACGAAAGCGGCCAGGGCGGCGAGCGCGACGAGCCCGATGACGGCGACGGCGACGTAGGCGGACCGCCAGCCCAGTTGCTGGCCGAGCGCGGTGCCGGCCGGGACGCCGACGATGTTCGCGACCGTCAGGCCGAGGAACATCATCGACACGGCGCGTGCGGCCCGTTCGGGGGCGACCAGCCGGGAGGCGACGACGGCGCCCACTCCGAACAGCGCGCCGTGCGGCAGCCCCGCCAGGAAACGCGCGGCGAAAAGCAGGCCGAAGTTCGGGGCGAGCGCGGAGGCGATGTTGCCGACCACGAACAGTCCCGACAACAGCAGCAGCAGCTTCTTGTGCGGTATGCGTGCACCGATGCCGGTCAGAACCGGGGCACCTACGACGACACCGAGCGCGTACGCCGACACGAGGTTGCCGGCCTGGGGCACCGACACCCCGACCCCGTCGGCGATCTGGGGCAGCAGCCCCATCGTGGCGAACTCGGTCGTGCCGATGCCGAAGGCGACAACGGCAAGGGCAAGCAGAGCCAGAGGCATGGTGCGGGAGAACCTTTCGAAGACAACGGTCCGAGGACGAGCAGGACGAGGGAGCAGAGAAGGCCGAGGTCGGGGGGACACCCACCCACCTCGGCCGGCCGCGTCGAGCACCGTTGCCCAGCGCGCCCCCACACAGGGCGAGCCCATGAACAGTGCAGCACCGGGCAGAGACAGCGCATTCCAAGATCGGGCCACGTCTTGACGTGACCTATGTCATGCCGCCTCGGTGCCGCCCACCGCCGGTGGAGGTCAACCGGTCCGGACTGGTTCGGCCGGGGCCTGGGCGTAGGCTTCGGTCGGCACGGACACAACGGGGGCGGGTGTATGGAGTCTGGGGAAACGCAGCGATGGGCGTCGTCGCTCGACGCGGTCGTGGTGTACGCGCAGGGTGCGCTCTGTACCCGGGTGGCGCGGGGCACCGTGCCGATGGACGGCAGGGTACGGGTGACGGGACTGCCCCGGTCGATGGACCCGGGCTCGCTGCGCGCCAAAGTCGTCGGTGATCATGGCGTACGTGTCACCGAGGTGCGTATGGAAGTGGATGCCGAACCCTCCGGCACCGACACGGCCGACAGCCTGCGGCACGAGATGGAGAGGCTGCGCGACGCCTGTGGCGCGGCACAGGGCCGCCGTGACCGCCAGCTGGGCCTCATCTCCGAAGTGACGGCGCTGCGCCCGGTTCCGCCGCCCCGCAATCCCGAAGACCCGCCCCGCCGTACACCCGCGGACGCGTGGCTGCGACTCGCCGAATTCGTCGACGAGCGGCTGCGGGGACTGCACCTCCGGCTCGTCGAGCTGGAGGAGGAACTGCGCCGCGTCGAGCACGAACTCTCCATAGCCACGGACCGCTGGGTCCGCGCCTCCACCGACGTGCAGTCCGAGCACGTCGCGACCACGGTCGTCGCGGTCCTGACGCTGGCCGGAACCGGAAGCGGAACTGTGGAGCTGGAGCTCGAGTACGGCGTGCCGGGGGCCGTCTGGGTCCCCGCCTACCGACTTACGCACCGTCAGGGCGACGACAGCGGCACCCTGGTACTGCGTGCCTCGATCGCGCAGCGCACCGGCGAGGACTGGACCGGGGTCCGCATCGGTCTGGCCACCGCGGATCTACGGCGCCGCACCGACCTGCCCTCTCTGCGTTCGATCCGGGTAGGACGGCGGCAGCCCGCCCCCGCGCCCACCGGCTGGCGGGAGCCTCCCGTGGGGCTCGCCGATCTCTTCGCCGGCTACGACGCGGCAGGTCCCCGTCCTGTGTCGGCAGCGGTGCCTGTGCCCGTGGCCGCCGCAGGCCCCGTCCCCACGCCGCCGGTGCCGCAGGGGTACGGCATGCCCGCCGTGCCCCCACCCGCGCCCGTCGCCCCACCGCCGGCATCGCTGGGTTACGGCATGCCGCCCGCCATGCCCGGTCCCGTCCCTCCGCCTCCGACACCGCAGGGATACGGCATGCCGCCCGCCGCACCCGCTGAGCCCACGGGCTTCGCCGGTGCTGCGCCGGCAGCGTTCGACACCGCCGTGGCAGCCCCGGCGGCGCCGCGGAGGCCGTCGGGACGACCGAGCGGTGGGGCTGGGCCCGCTGCCAGGCGCGGCGCCGCTCCCGCCGCCATGGCCCCGGAGGCCGCGGTCCAGGCAGGCCCGCCACCGTCACCGCCGGTGGCGGTCGGTCCGCCGCAACCCAGCGGCGTGGAGCTCGACTACGCCGCGCTCGTGCTGTCCGGCGCCGAGGAGAACGCCGGCAGCCGGGGCAGGCTCTTCCCTCACGCGCCCTACGACGCGGTGGCGGACGAGTACCGCCGCCGCGCCGATGCGGTCGCCGCGCTGCCGTTGCCCGGACACGCCGTGCGGCCCCGCGAGTCGGCGCGCTCCTTCGACCACCGCTACGACGCCGTCGCCCGCGCCGACATCCCCTCCGACGGCACCTGGCACACCATCACCGTCACCGACATCCCGGTCGGCTTGCGCACGGAGTACCTGTGCGTGCCGTCCGTGGAGCAGACGGTCTACGCCACGCTCGTGCTCTCCAACGCCACCGACCAGGCCCTGCTCGCCGGGCCGGTGGAGGTCACCAGCGACGACGACTTCCTGACGACCGCTGCTCTGCCCACGCTCGCTCCCGGCGGAGTGCGCCGGATGGGGCTGGGACCGGCCGAGGGCATCCGGGTCACCCGCCGCACGAACCTGCGCGAGTCGACATCGGGGCTGCGCAGCAACACGACCGTGCTCGCCCACCAGGTCCACGTGGAACTGGCCAACCGGCTGGCCCATGCCGTCACCGTCGAGGTCCACGAACAAGTTCCGGTCACGACCGACCCGGACGTCCGTATCGAGGAACGGGCCGACTGGACAGCGCCCGAGCAGGACAGCGGCCCCGACCGGCACGCCCCGGGGACCCGCGTCTGGCGAGTGGACCTGCCCGCCGGCGGCAGCACCACCCTCGACGGCGGCTACGACATCCGCGTCCCGGCCGCCAAGGCCCTGGTCGGCGGCAACCGCAGGAGCTGACACCATGCCCACGGACACCCGGCCGATCCCCCTGCCCGTCACCGCTGTCACCTGCCTGGAGGACCGCGCCCATATCGAGCGAACGGCCGAACTCGACCTGAACGCAGGCATCCAGCGACTGCGCCTCGGGCCGATCAGCGCACTCGCGGTCGACCGCACGCTCCACGCGGAACTGACGGGCGACCACCGGCCCACCGTCCTCGACGTGCGTGTCGTCCGCACCTGGACACCGCGGGCGCCGCTGCCGTCCGCCGACGACTCCGCCCTGCGGAGGCGGACGCGCGCGCTCGAAGAGGAACAGCTCACCCTCGGCCACGCACGCGACCGGCTGCGCACCCGCCTCGACCTCCTCGGCCGCCTCGCCGCCGATCTACTGCGGGACATCGCCGAAGGGACCGGCTATGGGGAGACCGACGAGACCCGCTGGACCCGCGAACTGGACCGGATCGACGCCGAGCGCGACTCGTACGCCGAGCAACTCCGCACCGCCGAAGCACGGTTGACGACCCTCTCCAGAGAACTGATGGAGACTCGCCAGGCCATCGACCTCGCCGAGGAGCAGCCCATCGAACTGGTCGGCCATGTGGAGCTGACCGTACAGGCCGCAGTCGCCGAGCCGGTCCGGCTGCGTCTGACCCACCTCACCTCGTGCGCTCTGTGGCGCCCGGCCTACCGGGCCGTACTCGACGCGGACTCGCTGACGCTGGAGACCGACGCGATGGTCTGGCAGCGCACCGGCGAGGACTGGTCGGACGTACGCCTCACCTTGTCGACGGCCCGCTCGGCACAGACCACCGACCCGCCGCAGCTGACCGAGGACCGGCTGACCCTCAAGGATCGCTCCGCCGCTGAGCGTCGGACCGTCGACGTGGAATGGCGGGAGGAGGAGACCGCGGACCTCGGGCCGGCCCCGGTACTCGGCCTTCCTGGAGTGGACGACGGCGGCCGGACGCGTGTGCTGCACTCCCCCGCGCCCGTCTCCGTCCCCACGGACGGCCGCGGCCACCGGGTGTCGCTCACCGCCGTCACCGCCACCGCGAGCAGCGAGTACTCCTGCTCACCAGAACTGTCGCCGCTGGTCACCCAAGTCGTGCGGTTCGACAACACCTCCGGCCACGCGCTGCTGGCCGGGCCTGTGGACCTCGTCCGCGGCAGCGGATTCACCGGCCGCGGCACGCTGAGCTTCACCGCACCGGGTGCCCCTGTCGAGCTCGCCTTCGGCAGCCACGACGACTACCGGGTGATCCGGCAAGCCGAAGAGTCCCGCGACACTGCGACGTTGACCCAGCGAACCGTGATCACCCGCACGGTCCGGTTGCATCTCTCCCGCTTCTCCGCGCCCGAAGACCGGATCGACCAGGTCGTCACGCTTCGGGAGCGGATCCCGGTCTCCGAGGTGTCGGCGGTCGAGGTACGCCTGCGCAAGGAAGCCTGCGCGCCGGAGCCCGACGCGGTCGACGCCGACGGCATCGCACGCTGGGACCTGCGGCTGACGCCCGGCGCGCACCGCACGGTCACCCTGGTCTACGAGATCTCCGCGAGCGGCAAGGTCGCGGGGCTGTGAGCGAGCGTTTCCGCCCTGGACTGTCGTGAGCTGAGAGGGCGGGCAGACCATGCGTTCGTGGAGTCCCTTGAGCTGGTGCGAGGAAAGCGCAGGGCGGGAGTCAGTGCTGGTATTCGAAGGCTCCGATGTCGCACGCCGGGCCTTGAGGCCGCAGCACGCCGCGCTGGTCGGCGGACGGGCAGTCGGCGCCGCCGTCGATGGCGGGACTGCCGGGCAGCAAGGCCACGGTGTTTGTCGGCCCACCGTTTTCGCCGAGGGGCCCGAGGTGGGGATCACGGCTGGGGAGATCGCCTTCGGCCGTGAGGTGGCAGTTGTTTCCGCTGTCGAGATTGTTGCCCCGTGACTCGATGGTGGCGAAGACGTTCTTGCAGTCGCTGGTGGCTTGGCCGATGGTGTTTCCGGCGATGATGGTGTTCTGGAGGGCGAGGTGACCCAGCGGCAGGTTGATGGGGTCGGTTATGGGTCCCGGCAGGCTGTCCAGGTAGGCGGGGGCGATGTTGATTCCGCCGCCGCCGTCGGTGGCGGTGTTGCCGGTGATCGTGGAGTTGCGGATCTCCACCAGGCCGGTGCCGCGGATGTCGATGCCGCCTCCGTAGCCGGACAGGCTGCCCGGCCGGTCCCAGTCGTCGGTCACGCGGTTGTCCGCGATCGTCGAATTGACCACGGTGCCGGTGTCGTCGAACCGGATGCCTCCGGCCTCGCCCGATATGTTGCGGCTGACGGTGCTGTCGATCAGCGACAGGTGGGAGTTGGGGATGTTGAAGATGCCGCCTCCATAGCCGGCACGGTTCCCCGTCACCGTTACCCGGCGCAGCGTCATGTGCTTGCTGTTGGCGATACCGCCTCCGCCGGGGTCGGTGATGGGCACCTCCCGCTGCTTGGCGTCTCCTCCCGTGATGGTGAGGTCGGACAGCTGCGTGTCTGCGCCCATGCGGAAGACCCGGTCGATGTGGTCGGCGTCGATGATGGTCTCCCGCGCCCCGGCCCCCCGGATGGTGGTCGGCTCGAGGACGTTCAGGTCGCCTTTGGTCGGGTCGGCGGTGCGCCCGTTGAGCTGGTCGGGATTGGGGGGAATGGTCAGCCGGTAGTGGGCGGCGGGTAGTTCGATCGTGCTGCCGGGCTGGGCGTTCGCGGCCATGACCGCTGCTCGCAGGGTGCAGGTTCCTGTGGCGGTGCGGCAGATGCCGTCGGACGCGTCCGCATCCACGGCGTCTTCCGTGGAGTTGACCGTGAAAGTCGCCGACGCGGAGGCTGCTTGCGCAGCGGCCGGGGTGGCGGCCACGATCCCTGCTAGGGCCGCCAGCGAGGCGGTCAGAGCCGAAAGGGCAGTCGAACTTCTCATGGGGGGTGCGCTCCTACTCGGGGGAAGATAGTGAGAAACGCTCGCGTCTATAACGTGTACCAGACTGTTTCTCACTCATGAGAGAGCCAATCTGGCCGCTGCTGCAGCCGAGCCTGACCGACCTTCCGCGCGGGCCGCACGGGCTCGCGCGGGAGCGTGTGACGGGTTCGCAACGCCAGCGGCTGCTCTACGCAATGACGGTCGTCGTGGCTGAAAAGGGCTACATCGCCGCGACCGTGGCCGATGTGACGGCACGGGCTGGCGTGTCCCGCAAGACGTTCTACGAGCTGTTCGCGGACAAGGAGGAGTGCTTCATCGCCGCTGCGGAGACGGGCCGCGAACTGATGGTCAAGCGGCTAGGGGCGTCGTTCGCCCGCTCGTCGGCACAGTCGCTCTCCCCCGTGGCGACGCTTCGTGCCTCCATCCGTGCCTTTCTCGAGCTGATCGCCGAAGAGCCCGAATTCGCCAAAGCGTTCTTCCTGGAGACGGCGACGGCCGGCGGCCGGGCGCAGGAGCACCAGGACTCCTGCCGCTCCTGGTTCGCCGAGTCGATGCGCGCCTGGCACGCCAGGATTCCAGGTCACCGCCGTGTCCCCCATGAGAACTACATGGCCGCGGCTGACGCCACACACGAAGCCGTCTGCCGCTGTCTGCGCCAGGGGCGCATCGGCGAAGTCCCCGCCCTGGAGGACGCCGTGCTGCACATCTGCCTCGCCCTGCTGGGCGTGCCCAATCTGGCAGAGAACGCCGGAAAGGGTGAGCCGGGAGAGGCGTGAGCGCCAGGTCCCACCGGACCCCCTGGCGTTACGGGCAACCGGGCGGCGGAACCCGTATGGCTCCAACCAGGTCTTGGCGGCCGCAGGCCTGGGGTGCTTCAGCTTACTGATGGTCCGTTCGACGGTGTTGCGCTTCTTGTACCGCTCTTCGTCGAAGCCGGGTGGACGACCGCCGCGCGATCCCTTCCGCAGGCGGACGGCCTGGCTGTCGGTCTTCTCCGGGATCAAGTACCGGATCCCTCTTCGCCGCAGGTGGTCGCAGCAGGGACCGTTGCTGTAGCCCTTGTCCGCCGCGAGGCCATCGGACTTCTTGCGGGCCCGCCCGGCCCGACTCCAGGGACACGGATCTTCTCCAGCACGGCCTGAACTGGGTGCAGTCGACCCCCTGTCCCGGCGTGACGATCAGAGACCGTGGCCGCTGTGGCTGCCCCCGTGAGCGCCCAGGGCCCTCGCCTCCTGGAGCACCTCCGCCACGCGGGCGACGAGACTTCGCCACAGCAATCCATGAAACCGCCCCTGTCGGCACCCGCGACTCAGCGGTGTGTGCCGTGTCACGCAATCCAGCCCACGCCTAAGTTGTCTGCATCACAGCGCAAATGTCCATTTAGCGCCAGGCTCGATCCGGACACACACTCCCGAAGTGGAGTCCAACTGCATCGTCTTGGGCGCCAAGTTCCGACGTGGCCCATGACACAGCACTTGTGACGCTCCCCCGTTCTCCCTCCTCACGCGTCCCCCCTCCCCTCCCTTGGAAGGTGCACCATCATGGCCGCTTACCTCTCGCTTCCTGCCGTCATACACGGCGAGCACGCCGTGAAGACCAGCCAGATCGTGGCGGAGGTGAGCGCCCGGCACCCGGGCGCGGCGTGGGCGCCGCGGATCGACAGCATTGCGGCCAGTACGGGCATCGAGAGCCGCGGCTGGATGCTGCCGTTGGAGTCCGCAGTCGCGCCCGGCAGCGGCAACGGCCTGGACGCCGTCGGTGTGGCGCCGGCCCAAGAGGCGCTCATGCGCGACGGGTTCACACAGCCGGACGTGGACCGCGTGATCGCCGCCCTCGAGTCCATACCCGCACCGCAGACCGTCCAGGAGCGCACGGCGCCGGCCTGGGAGGCCGTGCAGTCCTACGGGGAGCGTGCGGCGCGCGGGGCGCTACAGGCGGCCGGTCTGGACGCCGCCGACGTCGACTGCCTGATCACCAGTCACTCCACCACCCCGGCGCTGCCCGGACTGGACATGGCCCTGGCCAACAAGCTCCCGCTCCGCAACGATGTGATGTTGCTGCCGGCCACGCAGTGGGCCTGCATCGCGGGCACCCGCTCCCTGGCGCTCGCGGCGGATCTCGTCGCCGCCGACCCCGACCGGGTGGTCCTGATCGTCATCGCGGAGGCGCTGAGCACGACCTACCAGCCCGCAGACGACACCCTCGAGTCCCTGATCGTCCGGTTGCTGTTCGCGGATACGGCGGTCGCCGCGGTGGTCACGGGCCGCCCGAGGCCCGAGTCGGTGCTGCGGCTGGACGCCGCATGGAATCACACCCTGCCCGGCACCCAGGACCTGCACCGCCTGGAGACGCGGGCGGACGGCACCCACTTCGTGATGGACCGGCGTGGACCGCGCGCCGTGCAGGAGACGGTCACGGCCATGTGGGAGTGGCTGCGTTTGCGCTACCAGGACGACCCCGACGCCTGGCACCCCGACGTGCTGCTCGCCCACCCCGGCGGTACCCGGGTGCTGGAGTACATGGAGCAGACGATGCCCGACGCGTGGCCGTCGGGACTGCTGGACTACAGCCGGGACAGCTACACCAGCGGCAACCGCGGAGGCGCCGCCGTGTTCGACATCCTGCGGCGGGCGCACGACGCCGGGCAGCAGAAGCCCGGCAACCGCGCCGTTCTGTACGCGGCGGCACCCGGTCTCACCGCCACGGCTCTGGAGGGGCAGTGGCTGTAGCGGGAGCACGGGGCCGCGCTGGGCGTACCCGAAGAACCCTCGCGCAGAGGAATCCCTAGCACTCCCGCACGCCTGTGGCCTCCCCGACAGTGAGCCTGTTCACCTCGCGACTTCCGCCCAGACAACCTTCCCGGTGTCCGTCCACCGCACCCCCCACCGGGTGGTGAGCCGGTGCACGATGCTCAGGCCACGACCGCCGTCGTCGAGCAGATCGCCCCGCTTCAGGCGTGGCCTGCCGTTGCCGGTGTCGCCGACCTCGCACAGCAGCCCGTTGGCGGACCTGATCAGCCGCACCGTGATGGGGCCGGCAGCGAACCGGACCGCGTTCGTGACCAGCTCGCTGACCAGCAGCACCACCTTGTCCCGGGTGGCGTCCCTGGTGCGCCATTGCGTCAGCAGCGCGAAGACCTGCGCTCGGGCGCGAGCGGGGGCGTCGTGGCGGGCGGCCAGCCGCAAGGTCGCGGTGTCCCCCTTGCGGTAGCCGATCATGCGCGCGAGCAGCAGCGTCACGTCGTCGCGCTGGCGCGCGGGAGCCAGCTCGGAGACGACGTGCCGTGCGGCCTGCTGCAGGGTGTCCCAGGGGTGCACCGTGGACACGGCGGCCGCCAGCCTGTCGATGCCTTCGTCGATCGAGAGGGCGGGATCCTCGACCAGGCCGTCGGTGTAGAGAGCCAGCAGGGAGTCCGGGGCGGCGACGAAGGTGTGGACGTCGAACGGCTCCCGCAGTGCGAACTCGGCACCCAGGCCGGGGTGCGGACGCAGCGGGAGCGGGCCGGCGTGCCCGTCCGGGGTGACCAGGATCGGGGGGAGGTGGCCGGCGCTGGACAGTGCCACGTGGTAGCTGACCGGGTCGTAGAGGGCGATGCAGCAGGTCGAGCCGAGGGCGCTGTAGCCGGCCGCCAGCCCCGATTCGGCGTCGTCCAGCAGCGACACGGTCTCGTCCAGGTGCTCCAGTACCTCGTCGGGCGCGAGCCCGGCGGACAGCAGCGCGCGGGCTTCCATGCTCAGCTGGCCCATGGTCGCGGCGGCCCCCAGGCCATGCCCGACGACGTCACCGACCACGAGCGCGGTACGGCCGTCCGACAGGGGGAAGCTGTTCACCCAGTCGCCGCCGACGCCCGCGCTGTCGGGGGTGGCGGGCTGGTAGACGCTGGCGATCTCGATGGTGTCGCCGCCGGTACGTGGCAGGAGTCGGCGTTGCAGTGCCAGCACCTGCGTGTGCTCGCGTTGGTGCTGGCGGGCCAGGTCGACGTGGTGGGCTGTCCTGGCCACCAGCTCCTGCAAGTCGAACAGCTCGCTGTCGCGGAAGGGGCGGTCCGCTCGCCGCCAGACCTCGGCCACGCCGAGTACGACGGGCGGCGCGCCGTCCAGAACCAGTGGTATGCACGCCACGCCCGCCGACCGGTCGACGGGCACGAGGGCACGCACGACCCGCGGGCTGTCGAGCACCCGCTCGACGGCTTCCCGGTCGGGTATGACGATGGCCTGGGGAGCATCGTTTTGCAGCACTGCCTGCGCCAGCAGGCGGCTCGCGTCGCTGGGGAGGTCACCGCCGGGTGTGATGTAGCCCTCGGGCCATACCCGGTCCGGCACCAGGGCTGCCCGCCGCAGTCGGATGCGCCGCTGCACCTGCCCGGTGACCCCCTCGCCCGTCCACACGGCGAAGTCGAGGTCGACGGCCGCCACGTCTCCCCAGGCCAAGAGGGACTCCGCCAGCGACTGCGCGGTCTCGCCGATGTCCAGCGAGGTGCCGATCGCGGTCTCGGCGGCGTAGAGGTGCAGCCTCCGGGCCATGGCGATCATGGAGACGGTCAGGCCCTCCTCGGGCGCCGCGGCGGGCAGGATGCTCAGCGAGACCACCAGCTCCGACCCGTCGTTGCGGCGCAGGCGCTGGATTCGGGCGACGTGTGCCTCACCGCTCTCCAGGACCTGCCGCAACCGCCGTGTGACCGTCGGTACGTCCCAGGGGGGCAGGAGATCGATGAGCGCTTTCCCGGGTACGGCGTCCAGACCCGCGAACACGGGGGCGTCCAGATTGCAGCGGGTCATGATCAGATCCCGGTCCACGTTGACCGCGCCGAGGATCTGCTCCTGCTGGCTTGCTGCCGGGTTGTCCGGTACGGGGTGGCGCGGGGTGCGGTCGCCCTGCTCGTCGGCGGGACCGGCGGGTCCGGCGGCCGCTCCACCGCGGGGGATGTAGCGCCCCAGGGCTCGGCTGACCAGGTGGAACGCCGACGAGGATGAGCGGGAGGGTGTGGAGTCCATACGACTCTCTCAGCAATCCCCGGCGCAGCGCCGGGGCCGTACTCGGACCGCGCGACGGGGCCCCGAGATCCCTGACCGCACACCTCATTGAATAACACCGGGGGCGGCTTCGCCCACATCGGCGCCTCGAGAAGGCTTTACGAGGGGGCTCTGCGAGACGATCCGACTCGTCTCTGTTTCTTCGTCCCGTGCGCGGTACCCGCCGCGGCAAGGGCTACGGCGGGTACGTGGCGACGTCGGCGTACGGCGTCACTGCTCCGGGAGACCATGCCCGTCACGTGTCGACGAGCACCCCGGGGACGTTGTCACGGGGCCATCTCGTACACCCCGGCCAGCGCCTCGACACGCTCCCAGACGCGCGCCGAACGCGCTGCGTCGATGACGGGACGCCGGACGGCACCGAGCGCCCAACGCTGCTGATCCGCGGTGGCTGAGTCCTTGCCGTGCAGTTCGACGGCGAACGCGGAGAAGTCGCGGACGAGGACGGAGAACAGTTCGTCGAGCACATCCTCGTCGAGGTCCGTCAGGCGGGCCTGCTCCAGGATCAGCTGGCCGTGCACCACGAGCGCGAACAGCTGGCCGACGGCGAGCAGGAGATCGAGGTCGCGGCTCTGCTCCTCGTCGGGGGCTGCGGTGGTGACGAACTCGCACAGGGCGTCGGCCTGCTCCCGGAAGCGGGAGACGTTCGGAACGCCGGCGTACGCGTCGTAGGCGGGGCGCCAGTCGTGGAAGCGCACGGAGCCCAGGCCACGGGCCGGTCCCTGCTCGAAGAGGAACGTGTCGTCGGCCGCGTCGAGGCGGGTCGGCACGGGCGCGAACTCGGCCGGGTTCAGGAGGTGGTTGCGCATGAACTTGAGGATCAAAGCGAGGTTGACGTGGACCGTGCCTTCGAGCTTGGGCAGCCCCCGGATCTCGACGGCGGCCTGGGCGAAGTAGGTGTCCTTCTCGAAGCCCTTGGCGGCGATCACGTCCCACATCAGGTCGATGACCTTCTCGCCCTCGGTGGTCACCTTCATCTTCGTCATCGGGTTGAAGAGCAGGTAGCGGCGGTCGTCCGGCGAGGCGGAGCGGAAGTAGTCGACGGCGCGGTCGCTGAAGAGCTTCATGCCGACGAGGCGGACGTAAGCGTCGGCCAGCTCTCGGCGCACGTGCGGGAAGGCGGTGACGGGGCGGCCGTACAGGATGCGCGTGTGCGCATGGGTGACCGCCTCGTACATCGCGTGCTCGCAGATGCCGATCGAGGCGGTGCAGAGGTTGAACTTGCCGACGTTGACGGTGTTGAGGGCGGCGTCGAACGCGGCACGGCCGGCGTGCAGGACGTCGTCCGGTCCCACCGGGTAGTTCTCGAGGCGGAACTCGCTGACGTACTTCGAGGAGTCGACGACGTTCTTCTCGAGGTGATACGCCGGGTGGCGGCTGTCTGCGGCGAAGAAGACGTAGCCGTCCGGGCCCTCGATGTCGGTACGTCGGCCGAAGACCGAGACGAGCCCGGCGGCGTTGCCGTTGCCGATGTAGTACTTGGAACCGTCCGCCGTGAAGCCGCCGTTGCCGTCCGGCGTCAGCAGCATGTCGGTGGAGTAGATGTCGGCGCCATGGGTCTTCTCGGAGAGACCGAAGGCGAACACCTCGCCCTGGGTGAGGAGTTCTGCGGCGCGGGTGCGAGCCGCCGCGTTGTCGCTCTGCCAGACCGGTCCGAGACCCAGGATGGTCACCTGCCACGCGTACCAGTAGTCGAGACCGTAGAAGCCGAAGATCTCGTTGAGGGCGGCGATCCGGGCCGTGTCCCAGCGCTGGTCCTTGTCGCCGGCGGCGGACGCCGGGGTGAGGAAGGTGGCGAACAGCCCTTCCTTGGCGGCGAACGCGAGGAAGTCGGCCAGCCAGGCGCGGGAACGGTAGTCCTCGATCAGCCTCCGCTTGCCCCGGTCCTCGAACCAGTCGACGGTGGCGCGCAGCAACCTGCGGGTCTCGGGGTCGAACTGCGCCGGGTCGTACGTGCGCGGGTTGAAGAGGAGGGAGTCGGCCATGGAGGTCCGCCTTCCGAAGGTTGAGGGGTGAGGGTCGATGGTGCGGAACTGAAGGTCGTGGAGTGCGAGCGGCCGTGGCCGACAGTTCAGGGATGCGAGTCCGACGTGCCGAGTCGACGGAGGGTGGCGAGTACGTCGTCGAGCCAGGCGACAGTCATCCGCTCGTACGCGATGCCGCCGCGCAGCACGACATGCTGCAGCTCCTGACCCGCGTCGAGCGGGGCCGGGGCCGCCGGGCCGGTGAAGTCGCGCTGTTCCCCGGCGAGATAGTGCGCCAGCCGGTCACTGTGCACCTGCCGGTGCCGTTCGACCTCACGGATCAGCACGGACGGGTCGTCGAAGGCCGCGCCGCGGATCTTCACGGCGAGTTCGTGCCGGATGCTCTCGGGTTCGATCGATTCGTGCAGCCACCGCGAGAGGGCGGCACGGCCGGGCCCCACGACGGAGTACTCCTTCTTGTCCGGCCGGCTCTGCTGCGGCAACCCGCGGACGGCGAGCAGGCCGTCGCTCTCCATGCGCTTGAGGACGCGGTAGATCTGCTGGTGCGTGGCGGTCCAGAAGTATCCGATGGACCGGTCGAACCGCCGGGCCAGCTCATAGCCGGTGCCCGGCTTCTCCAGCAGGGAGACGAGGATCGCGTGCTCGAGCGCCATGCCTCGATCTTTGTATGCAACTCGTTGCATAGCCAAGGGGCGCCGCCCAGGTGAGACAGGGGTCACGCCAGGCAGTGGCCGTGCGCGATGGACGGCTCCCTCAACGCGCCAACACCGTGCCGGCATCCCCCCAAAAGGGCGCGAGCCGGGTGACTGCGTTGTTTGTGGTTACTCGCCGCGTATGGCGGAGCTCATCGGACCAGGACACAGACGCGAGGACGCCCGGCCGGGCCGTGGCCCCGTGCAAGGCGTGGAGACCGGCGAACAGGAAGACCGCGGCGAGAGGCACGGCCGCGTGAGCGAGCCGGAGAGGTTCGGCCCGGGGCCGGACGTGGAACGCAAAGAACCGGACGCACCCACCGATATGCCGAAGAAGTCGTGGCGGGCGGTGCTGCGCGGCACGCTCAAGGAGTTCAAGGACGACGAGCTGACGGACCGTGCGGCAGCCCTGACCTACTACGGCATCCTGTCGCTGTTCCCCGCCCTGCTGGTGCTGGTGTCCCTGCTGGGGGTTGCCGGGCAGTCGGCGACCAGTGCGGTGCTGGACCACGTCCAGCAGCTCGCCCCGGGCGCCGTCCGCGACGTGATCGGCGACGCGGTGCACCAGCTGCAGGCCAACTCCGGCATCGGGTCGATCATGGCGATCGTCGGGCTGGCCCTGGCCGTATGGTCGGCGTCCGGCTACGTGGCTGCGTTCATCCGCACCTCCAACGCCGTCTACGACGTACCGGAAGGCCGCCCGGTGTGGAAGGTGCTGCCGCTGCGGCTGGCCCTGACGATCGTGCTGGTGATCCTCGCCGTGTTCAGCGCCCTGATCGTGGTCTTCACCGGCGCCGTCGCCCGCCGAGCCGGCGACGTGCTCGGAGTGGGTGACACCGCTCTGACGGTGTGGTCGATCGCGAAATGGCCGGTCCTGGTCGTCCTGGTGACCCTGATGATCGCGATCCTGTACTGGGCCAGCCCCAACGCGAAGATCCGCGGCTTCAAGTGGGTCACGCCGGGCAGCATCCTCGCCCTGGCCGTCTGGATGATCGCCTCTGCCGGTTTCGCGTTCTATGTCGCGAACTTCGCGTCCTACAACAAGACCTACGGCACGTTCGCCGGCGTGATCGTCTTCCTGGTGTGGCTGTGGATCACCAACATCGCCGTCCTGCTGGGCCTTGAGTTCGACACCGAGACCGCCCGCCAGCGCGCCATCGCCGGAGGGTACCCGCCGGAACAGGAGCCGTACGTCGAGCCGCGTGACACCCGCTCGTGGAACGACGAAGACCGGTACCGCTTGACGAATGATGACGAGGAAGAAGGAGTGACGAGCCGATGAGCACGCTCACCGGATGGGAACGGACTCTCGAGCGCGCCGGAGAGGCGCTTTGGGCACAGTTCTTCCGCAGGGACCCGGTCGAGTTGGTGGATGCGTTGCGGCGTGAATGTGACAGCAACGCCGTGGTGTGCAGTGAAAGCCGGGTCGTGGTTCCGAACGCGTACGACGTGGAGTTGGCCGAACACGTCCACGACGAACTTGCCCCCAAGGCGGGCCAGGTGGGGCAGGTTCTCACCGACAGGCTGGCACAGCACGGCGAGCACCAAGGGTATGAGTGGGCCGGACCACTGGCTGTGCACGTCACCAAGTCCTGCGACGTCCCCAACGGGCGTTACCGCGTGACGAGCACGGTGATGCCCAACGTCAGGGCCGAGGGTTTTCCGGCCTCGAACCACTGACGCCGGATGGGTTCATTGGGTTCGACCGTCAGTCGCGCTTTACGTTCTTGACGTACTCGACCTTGGTCGGCCCTTCACCCTCAAGCCTCTCCCCGCGCCGCCATCCGCACGCCTCATAGAACGAGTTGGCCGCGGCGTTGTCAGCGAAGCTTTCCAGCCGGATGGCGGCATGGCGGGCGAAGAGCGTTTCCTCCGCGTGACGAAGCAGGAGTCGGCCGAGCCCTCGGCGATGATGATCCGGGTCGATCATCATCAGGTCGATCGTGGAGTCATCGAGTATGGAGAAGCCGATGATCCGGCCCTCCTGGCTGAGGCAGTCCACTCCGCCCTTCGCCAGCTGACTCTCGACGTGAGCGTCCGAAGCCCCGCTGCCGATGAACCAGTCCACTGCCTCGTCGCCGAGGAACGCGCGGTAGCGGGCGTCAATCGTGCGACGCGCGAGAGCCTGGAGATCATCAAGATCTGCCCCGGTCGCGGGGCGGATGGTGGGGAGGTGTTGTCCAGTCGGCACAAAGATCCAGCTCTGGCGGGAGGGGTTGGGCTCCTGATCCTAACCGTCCCAATGCGCGCAGTAACGGGCGCGGTCCTCCTCGGAAGGAGTGGCGTCGGAGTCACGGCACGCCCACCGACCGAGGCCACCGCCGTCCCCGCCCGCAACGGCCACCCGGCCATACGCGGCCACTCGGTCATGCGCGGCGATTACTCCCGTTTGACATGGTTCGGGCCGGTGGCATGGTGGTAGGCGGGGGTGAGGGTCAGGAGGCTCGGCATGGCATCCGGTTCGGCTTGGCGTTCCGCTGCGCGACAACTGCCGCTCAGGCTCACCGTCGGTGCGTTCTTTCTCAACTCCGGACTGTCGAAACGCAACGCGGATCAGGCCACCGCCGAGCGACTCCAGCAGCTCGCCGCCACCACCTACCCCTTCCTGGGCAAGCTCGACGCCCAGAAGTTCACTCGACAGCTCTCCGCCGAGGAGATCGCCGTTGCCGCCGCGCTGCTCCTGCCGGTCGTCCCAGCCGCTGTCGCCGGGACTGCGCTGACCGCATTCTCCTGCGGCACTCTCGGGCTGTACCTGCGCACGCCAGGCATGCGCCAGGAAGGAAGTCTGCGCCCCACTGAGCCGGGAACCGTGCTGGCCAAGGACGTCTGGTTGCTGGGCATCGGTATCGCCCTCATCGCCGAGGGCGTGACCTGCCGCCGGGGACCCGCGGCCCATGCCCGGGGCCTGTGGTGCGGCATGCTGCGACGCTGATCACGCCCGCGCGCTCGGCCCCGCCCCGCCCCACCCCGCTGACGGTAGGGACACTGCCCTCCCGGAGCGGGGCTGGGCGCAGAGAGTGACCGTTCCCCATGGGATCGAGCGTGCGAGCGGCGAACCGCCCCTATCCCCGGCCAGTCAGCCGGTCAGGCACGGCAGCGCAGCATCTCCAGTGGCGGGTAGGCGAGGAGGTCAGCCCAGAAGTCCTCGCCGAACTCACGGATGCCGGCTTCGGCCACCTGCACCGGAACCCACTCCACCTCGCTGAATCCGGCCGTCTGCAGACACTGCTCGTAGACCTCGCGGCGCGGCGCGTTGGCGACGATGCTGACGGGCTGCGGGTCGAGGAGCGCCGTGACCCGCACCTGCGGACCCGTCTCGCTTTCCTCGCCGGTCGGCTCGCAGCGGAACCCGTACTTGTCCAGGGACGGACAGTCGAACCGGTAGTCAGGCTTCTGCGCGAACACGAAGAACTCTCCGCCCGGCACGAGACTTCGGTGGATGTTGCGGCACATCCGCTCCATCGCCGCGATGTCCTCCGCGTAGTTGAGGCACTGCACGCCCACCGCAATGTCGAAATGCCGGTCGAAAGGCCGCAGTTCGGCCACGTCACCGACTTCGTAGCGCACACCCAGCGGGTCCCGCTGCTCGAACTCCCGCGCGGCGGCGATCATCTCGACGGAGATGTCGACACCAAACACATCCGTGGCGCCGCGCCGCTTGAACTCCCTGCTGTAGAAACCGGTGCCGCACGCCAGGTCGAGAACCGACCTGCCGCTCACGTCCCCGACCAGACCCAGGAAGCTCGGCACCTCCCCAAAGCGCGTCAGCGGCAGGGACTTGAACCCCTCGAATGCCTCGCCGATCTCGTCGTACTGCTGCACACTCACGGCTGCGCTCCCCTGTTCGTCGTCGTGTACACGGCCACACCGGCCCGCCTGATCCACAGGTTCGCCGGGTCGTGGTCGTGACAGACAGTCTTCTGCGCAGCTGCTCGGCCGCCCTACAGACCGATGACACAAAGAAGTCCGCCCGTGAGTGGGCAAACACCGGACACTTCTCCAGCAGACATCTCTGAGGCTCCCGCCGGCGGCCGACATCTTCACTGATCGCGAGCTGACACTCGTGATCTTCAAGCTCCCGAACCCGAGCGTGACTGCCGTGGTCAGCGTCACGGCCGTCGTCGCGGGGCCGGCGGCCCATACCGGCGGTGTTCAGCAAGCTGGCGGCTGGCATGCGGCGGATACGGTTCACGTCGTCGCCCTTCGATGAGTCGGAAACGGTACGGCGGGAGTTCCTGCAGCCGCGGACCCGAACGCCCTGATGGGCTCGGGTCCGAGGTGGCCGACTGGTGCCCCGCTGCACCGATTCCAGCGGCCGGCCGATTGTTCAGAAACCCGCTCCCTCACCCTGAACAACCCGCGGCGAGTCCGAAGAAGAGGGGCCGCCGCCGACAAAAACGCGGTTGGCGGGTGCCGTTCCCACGGCGCATGAAGAAAATGCGTTGGCGGGCCGCCGCCGAGCTGCGACCATGCAGCTGTTTCGCTTACGGAGAGGGCCTTTGTTCGTCTTCATTTGTGCGGGCTGCGGTGCCGAGCTGACAGTCCCCTTGTCTCAGACAGCCCTTCCCCCTCACGCCCGTCAGACGTACGGGAACGGGGCCCAACTACCGGTGCTCATGGAGTCAGGGACGTTTGCCGTGGACCCGGACCCCTGGGGAGGACCGTGGCGGATGTGGGACGAGATCGATCCGGGCGAGGCGGAAGCACGCGGCATCTACGCGCCGGTTCACGCCCTGTCGGACGGCACGCCCGGGGCGATCGTCATCGCTCCCGGTGACATCCGCGGTACCCGGCTGATTCCCGAGAAGCGCGGCGGTTCCTGCTGTGGCCTCGACGGGGCCGACGGGCCCAACATGGCCTGCGAGGCGTGCGACCTGCCCGTGGCAACCAGGGTCGACGACTGCTCGCTGTGGCAGGCAGTGCGGCTCAGCTCAAACGGCGTGCGCCGCATCCTCGTCGAGGGTGTCCACGCGGAGCCGTACTCCTGGGCGGAACTGGTCGAGAGGGGGGAGAGCAGGCCCCCGTTCGAGGCGATCGGCACGTGGGGAGGACGGTTGGGGCCGAGTCACTACTGGTCGTGGAGTCCGCAATGGGAGGCGGCAGCCGGCCAGGCGCTCGCCCACCTGCTGGTGGCCTCCAAAGGGCAGCCGGTGAAGGTCCCCGACGGTCTGACCGCGGACGTGTTCCAACGCGCGCTCGATGCCCTGCTGCCCGCAGGCCCCCCAACGCGACGCGCCGTCCTGGCTGGACCGGGAGAACCCTCCGCCGGTGCGGACGTCGACATCCTCCTCGTACCGGTCCATCCCCGGACGGGGCAGACCTGGACCCCCGCCGCCCCGGCTGCATCGGCATACCTGGTGCCCCTGCCGCTGGGGGTGTGGCTGTGGCTGGTCTCTCCCGAGCCGTACTTGCCTGTTCCCGCGTCGGGCGGCATACCCCAAGACGTACTCCGCGACGACCCGCTCCCGCCGCGCCCCGCCTACCTGTTCCGGGCCGACCGAGGAGGGTTCCACCACACCTTGGTCCGGCTACCGGCCGTTCGCAGCCCATGGATACGCACGATCCTCGAGAATCTCCAGGGCAGGTCGGCCGACATCTTCTAGTCGTCCGGCAATCGAACAGTGCCAGACTGTCGTACCTCCCGCAGGGGCGCGCATGTCTCCGCGGTCCAAGGACTCAGCGGCGCCGCTCCTCAGGCCACGGCCGGAACCTCCGTCGTCCCCACTCCTGCGCCTGTTCCGTCATGCGACGACGCAACCAGATCATCCACAGACCGAGCGGCGTCGCCACGAGCGCACCCAGCAAGGCATGGCCCCAGCCGACGCCCCCGGCCCCGAACCGGATCACCACGGCCAGCAGCGCAAAGAACACCAGAGCAAGACCCGCATACTTCACTCTCTTCGGCATACCGGTCCGGGTACCCCCCGAAGCCGGTGCACACGACGCCACGTGGAGACCGGCTCGCAGGCCCGAAGGCCGGGCGAACCCCTTCCAGTACCTCGTATCCCGCTGGACATGCCTCCCGGAAGGGAGGGTTTTCTTCCAGCCGGAACGTCCGCATCGGCCTTTTGTTGTCGCCCGGCAACTGAGTTAATCTTCACGGGATTTTCTCATCCGGTCGAGCCATGTGAACAGCGGAAACCGGACGGTGAGGGGGCCTTCACAGCCCCGGCGCGGTTCCGAGTCCTCGGGGTGAGGGCTCTTGGGGAGCGGAACGAGGGTGCGCATGACCAGCAAGACGATCGAGGCCGTCGACGGACCCCCGGGCGAGCAGGAGCTACGGCAACTGCTGGCGGGACTGACAGCCGTCCGGGACGGTGACTTCGGTACCCGGCTGCCGGACGGCGACGGTCTCCTCGGTGACATCGCCACCGTCTTCAACGGCATGGTGGACCAGCTGTCCGTCTTCACCTCGGAAGTCACGCGAGTGGCGCGGGAGGTGGGTACCGAAGGCACGCTGGGCGGCCAGGCCGAGGTACCGGGCGTCTCGGGGACCTGGGCCGATCTGACGGACTCGGTCAACGCCATGGCGGGGAACCTCACCACGCAGGTGCGTGACATCGCGCAGGTGGCGACGGCGGTGGCCAAGGGCGACCTGTCGCAGAAGGTCGACGTGCCCGCGCGCGGCGAGATCCTGGAGCTGAAGGAGACCGTCAACACGATGGTCGACCAGCTCTCCGCCTTCGCCGACGAAGTCACCCGCGTCGCCCGCGAAGTCGGCAGCGAGGGACGCCTCGGCGGACAGGCCCGGGTGCCCGGGGTCGGTGGTGTGTGGCGCGACCTGACCGATTCGGTCAACTTCATGGCGGGCAACCTCACTTCCCAGGTCCGCAACATCGCCCAGGTGACGACCGCGGTCGCGCAGGGTGACCTGTCGCAGAAGATCACCGTGGACGCCCGCGGTGAGATCCTCCAGTTGAAGAACACCATCAACACGATGGTCGACCAGCTCTCCGCCTTCGGTGACGAAGTCACCCGTGTGGCCCGTGAAGTCGGTACCGAGGGGCGCCTCGGCGGACAGGCGGACGTCAAGGGCGTGAAGGGCACCTGGCGCGATCTCACGGACTCCGTGAACTTCATGGCGGGCAACCTCACCGCGCAGGTCCGCAACGTCGCACAGGTGGCCACCGCCGTCGCGCAGGGCGATCTCTCCCAGAAGATCACCGTGGACGCCCGCGGCGAGATCCTGGAGCTCAAGACCACCATCAACACGATGGTCGACCAGCTCTCCGCCTTCGCCGACGAAGTCACCCGCGTCGCGCGCGAAGTCGGCACCGAGGGCAATCTGGGCGGCCAGGCGACCGTCCGGGGCGTGTCGGGGACGTGGAAGGACCTCACCGACAACGTCAACGTGATGGCGTCCAACTTGACCGGCCAGGTCCGCTCGATCGCCAAGGTCGCCACGGCCGTCGCGCGCGGCGACCTCTCGCAGAAGATCACGGTCGAGGCCAAGGGCGAGGTCGCCGCCCTGGCGGACGTCATCAACACGATGGTCGACACGCTTTCCGCCTTCGCCGACGAAGTCACCCGCGTCGCCCGTGAAGTCGGTACCGAGGGCCGCCTCGGGGGTCAGGCGCACGTGCCGAACGTGGCGGGCACGTGGAAGGACCTCACCGACAACGTCAACTCCATGGCCAACAACCTGACCGGGCAGGTCCGCAACATCGCCCTGGTCACGACCGCGGTGGCCAACGGTGACCTGTCGAAGAAGATCGACGTGGACGCCCGCGGCGAGATCCTGGAGCTGAAGACCACCATCAACACGATGGTCGACCAGCTGTCGTCGTTCGCCGCCGAGGTCACCCGCGTGGCCCGGGAGGTCGGCAGCGAGGGACGGCTCGGCGGACAGGCTGAGGTGGAGGGTGTCGAGGGGACCTGGAAGCGGCTGACGGAGAACGTCAACGAACTGGCCGGGAACCTCACCCGCCAGGTCCGTGCGATCGCCGAGGTCGCCAGCGCCGTCGCCGAAGGGGACCTGACCCGCTCCATCACCGTGGAGGCGTCGGGCGAGGTCGCCGAGCTCAAGGACAACATCAACTCCATGGTGGGGTCCCTGCGTGAGACCACGCGGGCCAACCAGGAGCAGGACTGGCTGAAGACCAACCTCGCCCGGATCTCCGCGCTGATGCAGGGTCACCGCGACCTGCCCGTCGTCGCCGAGCTCGTCATGGGCGAGCTCGCGCCACTGGTCTCGGCGCAGTACGGCGCCTTCTACCTCGCCGAGGACACCGAGCGCGGCTCCGACCTGCGGCTCGTGGGCTCGTACGGCTATCCCGACGACACCGGCCGTCCCGAGCGCATCCGCGTCGGGCGCTCCCTGGTCGGGCAGGCGGCACGCAACCACCGTCCCATCAGCGTGGAGGAACTGCCGCCCGGCTATGTGACGATCTCCTCCAGCCTCGGGCAGGCGGTGCCCAGCGCCCTGGTGGTCCTGCCCATCGTCGTCGAGGACCAGGTCCTCGGTGTCATCGAGCTGGCGTCCATCGCTCGCTTCACCCAGATCCACCAGGACTTCCTCGCCCAGCTGATGCCGACCATCGGCGTCAGCCTCAACACCATCGTGGCCAACGCCCGCACGGACGAGCTGCTGGACGAGTCCCAGCGGCTGACGGCCGAACTTCAGGCGCGCTCCGAGGAATTGCAGGTCCAGCAGGACGAACTGCAGCGCTCCAACGAGGAACTCGAGGAGAAGGCCTCCCTGCTGGCCTCGCAGAACCGCGACATCGAGGCCAAGAACCTGCAGATCGAGCAGGCGCGGCAGGAACTGGAGACCCGGGCGCAGGAGCTGGCGCTGGCGTCCAAGTACAAGTCGGAGTTCCTGGCGAACATGAGCCACGAGCTTCGTACGCCGCTCAACAGCCTGCTGATCCTCGCTCAGTTGCTCGCACAGAACCCCTCGCGCAACCTCACTCCGAAGCAGGTCGAGTACGCGGGGATCATCCACTCGGCGGGCTCGGACCTGTTGCAGCTGATCAACGACATCCTCGACCTGTCGAAGGTCGAGGCCGGCAAGATGGACGTCGCCCCCGAGCGGATTCCGCTTCGCCAGCTCCTGGAGTACGTCGAGGCGACGTTTCGGCCGATGACGACGCAGAAGAGTCTGGCCTTCACGGTGGCCACCGCGCCGGGCACCCCGGCCGATCTGCTCACCGACGGCTCCCGGTTGCGTCAGATCCTGCGCAACCTGCTGTCGAACGCGGTGAAGTTCACCGAGCAGGGCGGCGTCGAGCTGGGCATCGAACCCGCCGCGGACCGAGAGGTGCCCGTGGGCGTCCTCCGCGGTGCCCCCGTGGTGGCCTTCCGGGTGAAGGACACCGGCATCGGCATCCCTCAGCAGCAGCTGGAGACGATCTTCGGGGCGTTCCAGCAGGCGGACGGCACGACGAGCCGCAAGTACGGCGGCACCGGCCTCGGCCTGTCGATCACCCGGGAGATCGCCTATCTGCTCGGCGGCGCCGTCACGGTCGACAGCACGCCCGGCCAGGGCAGCACCTTCACGCTCTACCTTCCGGTGACACGCGCCGACTTCGAGGATCTGCTCGACGGCGGCCACCTCGGGGCGGACCAGCCGCACGCCACCGCCGCCGAGCTGTTGCCGTCCTCCCCCTCGGACGCCGCCGCCCTCAAGACTCCCGAGCAGCGCAGGCGCCGCCTGCTCGTCGTCGAGGGCCGTCCACGCGGACTGCTCACCCTGGTCGCCGAGCGCGCGGTGGCGGACATCACCACCGACCCCCACAATCCGCTCGGGGCGATCGACGTGATCACGGCGGTCGGGGCGCAGGAAGCGGCGAGCACCCTGGCCGCCGAACCCTGCCACTGCGTCGTGCTGGAGCTCGACATGCCCGACGACGAGGGCGCGCGGCTGCTGCAGGCCATGGAGGGCGATTCGGCGCTGGCCAGCGTGCCGGTGCTCGTGCACACCGGTCATCACGGGGACCTGGCACAGGAGCAGATGTTGCGCTCCCGCGCGGACGGCCGCCCGCTGGACTTCCTCGCCAGCCTCGACGATCTGCGCGAACGCATCACCCTGCACCTGTCCGCCGAGGAGCCCGGAGACGTGCTGTCGCTGGTACGTGTCGAGGAACCCCAGCGGCCGCTCGCACGCGTCGTCGACAAGGCTTTCGTCGGTAGTACGGTGCTCGTCGTCGACGACGATGCGCGCAACCTCTTCGCGCTGAGCGGGGCGCTGGAGCTGCACGGCTTCCGTGTCCTGCACGCCGACAACGGCCGCAGGGGCATCGAGACGCTCCTGGCTCACAGAGACGTCTCGCTGGTCCTGATGGACGTGATGATGCCGGAGATGGACGGTTACGCCGCCACCGCGGAGATCCGCACGATGCCCCAGTACGCGAACCTGCCCATCATCACGGTCACCGCGAAGGCCATGCCCGGGGACCAGGAGAAGAGCCTCGCGTCCGGCGCGAACGACTACGTCACCAAGCCTGTCGACACCAACGAGCTCATCGGCCGCGTGCAGCACTGGCTGTCCGTGTGACAGGCCGTCACACCGCAGTCCGCGTCAGCCGACCATCCGGCGTCCCCGGACGTCCGAGCCGAGGAACAGGTCAACCGTGACCCATCCCCACCAGCCGCCCGACCCGGAACCCGCCGGTGTTCCGGCGGAAGACAGCGAACGGCTTCCCATCGGCCGTTCCGTGCCCGTACCCGTCGCCGGCCGCGGCGACCTCACTGCCGGGGCCGACGTGGAAAGAGAGATCGGAGACGGTCACCCCTCCCCCGTCGGCAGGCTCGCGGCGACCGTGGAACGGTTGCGCCGGGAGGTGCGGGCGGCTCAGGCGGAGGCGGACGGGCGGGCCCTGACCGAGCTGGCCAAGGGCATCCTCGTCGAGCGGCTCAGGTGCGGGCCGGCGCAGGCTGCGCGACAGCTCGCCGAACTGGCCGAGCAGGCGGGCATGACACCGCTCGAGTTCGCCGTCGAGGTCATCAACCAGGCCTCGCGTGACCGGCTCTCCGAAGTGACCTCCGCCTTCCTCGCGACCACGACGGGCGCCACCGAGGCCCCCGCCGCGCTCAGGAGCGACTCCTCCGCCATACGGCTCCGGGCCGCCGAGAGCGGGGCGCTGGCCGCCCGCGACGCCCAAGCCGTGGCCGACTCCCTGATGGAGCACGCGCTGAGGCCGCTGGGCGCCGAAGCAGTGGCCATTTGGGCGCTGGGCGGCGACGGGTCGCTCACTTTGGCGGGCAGCGCGGGATTCTCGCTCGCGGAGGCGGGGCGCTGGCGATATGTGCCGCCCGGTGTGGCGACCGTGGCGCGTCGTGGGCTCGGTGAGCGAACGGGCCAGTGGATCGGTTGTCTCTCGGAGACCGGACTGCCCTCCATCGGCCGGCACCAGCACCCCGACGGCGGGCGGGTCGCCGTGCCGGCGGGCACCGGCGGCCGGATCCACGGCGTACTGGAGATCGTCTGGCCTACACAGCTCGAGCCTCAGCCGCCGCAAATCGTACGCCAGGTCGAGGCCCTGGCAGAGCTGTGCGCGCACACCCTGGAGACGTCCGCCCCACACCACCCCGACAGCGCCGCGCGGCCCGCTGTCCTGCCGGACGTCGCCGAGCTGATGGACCTGGCCGACGGCCTCCACGACCCGGCGCTGGTGCTCGTCCCCCGACTGGACACCGCCGGGGAACTCGTCGACTTCCACATCCACCACGCCAACAGCCGCTTCCTGGACCCGACCGGCCGGCCGCGCAGTGTCGTCAACGGCTCCATGCTGCTGGAGGCCTACCCGATGGTCGCCGGCGAGAGCGAACTGTTCGGGCAGATCGAGCGTGTCTACGCCACCGGCGAGCCGTTCCGTGCCCACCGTATGCGGCTCACCGCACTGGTCGACGATGTCCCGCTGGCCGCGGTCGCCGACATCAACATCAGTCGGCATGGCGGCAGCGTCCTGCTCCTGTGGCGCATAGAGGACGAAACAGCGCGGCTGGCGAGCCTGCTGCAGCACGCCCAGCGCCTCGGCCGCATCGGCGGCTTCGAGGAGAACCTCCTCACCGGCGAGATCACCTGGAACGTCCAGCTCTACAGTCTCTACGGCAAGCCCTCCGCGAGCGGGCCGATCCCGTTGGAGGACCTGCCGGTCCATGCCCACCCCGACGACGCGGTCGCCATCGGCAGATTTCTGCGCACTCTGATGCACCACCGCCGTCCCGCGTCCACGGCCTTCCGGCTCCAGCGGCCGGACGGGGTGACCCGGCACATCCGCGTGGTCGCCGAGCCGGAACTCGACTCCGACGGCCGGCTGTTCGTCGTACGCGGCGCCTACCAGGACATCTCCGCCCACCACTGGACGGAGGTCGCGCTCGCCGCCACGCGTGACCAACTCGCCCACACCGAGCAGCAGGCCATCGAACGCGCGCGCCTCACCCTCCAGTTGCAGCACGCGATCATGCCGCCGGAGCAGGCCCCGCTGGAGGCCCCCGGCCTGCGCGTGGCCGTGCGCTACCGGCCCGCGGAGACCCAGCAGCTCGTCGGCGGCGACTGGTACGACGCGGTCGTGCTGCCGTCCCGGCTGGTGCTGCTGTGCGTGGGAGACGTCGCCGGGCACGGCATCGAGGCGGCCACCACCATGGTCGTGCTGCGCAACGCGCTGCGCGGACTCGCCGTGACAGGTGCCGGACCGGCCCAGTTGCTGTCCTGGCTCAACATGGTGGCGCACCATCTGACGGGCGCCGTCACGGCCACGGCGGTCTGCGGCCTGTACGACCCCGAGCGCCGAACCCTGCGCTGGGCCAGGGCCGGCCATCTGCCGCCGGTCCTGGTGCGCGACAGCGAAGCGACGCCACTACCACTGGTGAAGGGCATGCTGCTCGGTGCCGTACCGGAGGCGGCCTACCAGGAACACGAGGTCCAACTGGCCGTCGACGACACGCTGCTGATGTACACGGACGGTCTGATCGAACGCCGTGACCGTTCCGTGGAGGAATCGCTGACCCAGCTGCTTGCAGCTGCGCGCACCGTCCCACCCACTCTCGAACAGCAGCTGGACCGTCTGCTCACCTACAGCAAGTCCGACACCGACGACGACACCTGCATCGTGGGCGTCCGAGTGGCCTGAGCCGCGCCGACCGCCACACTCGACCGGGCCCGGCGCAACGGTCCATTCCGTGCATGCAAGCCAGATCACAGGTCTGTGATCGCGAAAGCAGGGCACCTGAACTCCGACTTCACGCTACGGAGAAGGAGTTGCGGACATGGCAAAGGATTTCACCCCCGAGTACACGGTGCCGGGCATCGAGCGCGCGGCGGCCGGTCGGATCATCGACGTCCTCCGCCTGCGGTTGCACGCCCTCAACGACCTCCATCTGACGCTGAAGCACGTCCACTGGAACGTGGTGGGGCCGCACTTCATCGCCGTGCACCAGATGGTCGACCCTCAGGTCGACCGGGTGCGCGACATGGCCGACGACGTGGCCGAGCGCATCGCCGCGCTCGGCGGAGTAGCGCAGGGCACGCCGGGCTCTCTGGTCGAGGAGCGGACCTGGGACGACTACTCGATCGGCCGTGAGGACGCCATCGCTCACCTCGGGGCTCTGGACGTCGTCTACACGGGTGTGATCGAGGACGTGCGCGCCGCGATCAAGGTCGTCGGGGAGATCGACCCGGCGACGGAGGACCTGCTCATCGAACAGCTGCGGGATCTCGAGCAGTTCCAGTGGTTCGTCCGGGCGCACCTCGAGAGTGCGGGCGGCGCGTTGTCGACTTCTCGTGCCGACAACGAGCAGGACGGCGCCAAGGCTGCCAAGGGCTGACAAGCCGGGGGCGAGAGTGGCATTCGGGCGAGCGACGGGAGGAGCCGGGTGAAGGTCCACGACGCCATGCAGGAGCCGGACGAACACGTCCGCTACGCGGTCTACGTGGACGAGCTGCAGCGGGTTCCCGACGCGGATGAGGTGGAGCTGGTCGGCCTCGTCCTCACCGACGCGGATCAGACGATGGCCCACCCGCCGTGCTACGGCACCTGGATCGCCGTGCCGCGGGCCGCTGCCTCGAACCTTCTTGTCCGGCGTGGCGGAGACGATGAAGCACGTTGTTCTCAGCCGGCCCTTCCTGACCCGGCGGCTGCGGGAGTGGTCCCTCCTGCGAGCCATCGCCCTGGAGCAGCCGTGGCGCCAGGGCGACCTGCTCGCGTCCTCCGACTGGCTTCAGCTGAAGGCCGCCGCCGGGACGAGCACCGAGGCCATGGAGATCCTCGCCGCGGGCGGCCGTACCAAACGGATCCGCCATACGGCCAAGCCCACTCTCAGGCAGCGGAGCGAGCACTGAGAGTGCCTGGTCAGGCCGTCATTCGCACAAACCTCCTGAACACCGGGTAGGCGGTGTGAGAGTGGAAACCCGGGGCGAAGACCCTTGGAGACCTGCGGAGGGAGTTCGAGATGAGCCAGGTCAGGACGAGTGCGTCGGATCTGCCTTTTCCGTTGCGGGTCGTCGGCTCCGGGCTCCGGCGTCTGCCCGGGGCCGAGCAGGTGGGCAAGGTCGCCGGCAGTGCCCTGGACCGGATCGGCGCGGTGTCCCCTCGGGGCCGTCGGATCGCGGTCTACACCGGAGCCGGAGTGCTCGGCGTGGCCGGGGTGGTGGAATGGCCCGTCGCCATCACCGGCGCGGCCGTCGCCTGGCTGACCCAGCCGCGTCCGCGACAGGTCGGCCAGGCGGAGACCGCCCAGGACGGCAGGCCGCGCCCTGCGGCCGGATCCGGCCCTGCCGCCACGGAAGCCGCCGACGCCCATCCGGAGCCCCACGGTCCCGGCAACAAACTGGCTTCCTCCCACTTCCGCCAGGAGAGTCCTGCGGGCCCGGTGCACGACGAACCCGCCAAGGTCGGGGACCCGGCCACGGCATCGGGGCTCAAGCGGGTCGCGAAGGCCTCGGCACACCACGACGAAGCCGGCTTCTCCGACGAGCGTTCCTGAAGAGGCCAGGCCGGGGTGGCCCGGCAGTCGCTGTCATTCCCTGTCGTCAGTGGTGCGTTTCGTGCTGCAGGACGAGCAGGGCGATGTCGTCGGTGCGCTGCGCGGTGCTGGCGGCCTTACTCAGCAGCGTGTCGATGAGCGCGTCCAGGTCTCGGTCGTCGGTGGCGGCGAGATGGTGTGCGAGCTGGGCGATGGAGTCGTCGAGGTCGGTTCCCGGTGTTTCGACGAGGCCGTCGGTGTAGAAGGCGAGCAACGTCCCGGCGGTGAGCGGGATCCCCGTCACGGGGAAGACGGCGTCGGGATCGATGCCGAGCAGGGGTCCGGGCGGGACGGCGACGGGTCGCGTGTCCCCGTCGGGGAGGCGCAGAAGGGGCGGCGGGTGGCCGGCACTGGCGAGGGTCACGCGTGCGCGGGCGAAGTCGAGGTGGGCGTAGAGACAGCTGGTGAACAGGTCGGGGGCGAGGTCGATGAGGACCCGGTTGATCCGGTGGAGGACCTGGTCGGGGCGCGTGCCGAGGGTCGCGTGGGCGTGGACACCGGTGCGTACCTGGCCCATCAGGGCGGCGGCCGCGACGTTGTGGCCCTGGACGTCGCCGATGACGGCTGCGGCCGCGGTGTCGCCGAGCCGGATCAGGTCGTAGAAGTCTCCGCCGATCTCCATGCCGCGGGTGGCGGGCAGATAGCGGGCTGCGACGCGCAGGCCGGCGACGGCGGGCAGGCTGCGCGGGAGCAGCGCCTGCTGGAGGCCGTGGGCGAGTTCGTGCTTGATGTCGTAGAGGCGGGCGCGGTCGAAGGCCTGGGCGATGAGTCCGGCGAGCGAGGTCATGACAGCGCGTTCCTCGGCGGGGAACTCGTGAGGACTGTCGTAGGACAGGACGCATACACCGACGGGCGTGCCGGAGATGATCAGCGGCAGGAATGCCCAGGCCTGCTTGCCGCTGACCAGCGGTGCCTCGGGATAGTCGCGCCGCATCTCCTCCACGCTGGCGAAGAACGCGGGGATGCCGCTGCTCAAGGCCTTGCCGGCCGGGGTGAAGGAGGTGTCGAGGGGGAGGCCGTCGAGGCGTCTGATGGTGTCGGCGGCGTAGCCGCGGTGGCCGGTGATCCGCAGTCGGCCGGCGTCGGCCGTGGACATGACCAGCCCCTGGGCACCGTAGGCGGGCATGATCTGGTCGGCGACGAGGTCGACGACGTCCTGGACGCCGACGACTTCGGTCAGCGCGGCGGCAAGGTGTGTGAGTTGGTACAGCTGACCGCCGCGGGCCGGCGTGGCGGTGCGCGTGGCCCGGCGGGGTGCCGGTGAGGGCGGCGCGGACCCACCGGTGGGGACGATGCGGACGCTGATGCCGCTCGCGTCCGGGTACAGGTGGATGTCCAGCCATTGGTCCGGCGGGCGGCACGCGGTGAACGAAACGGGTTCCCGGCTGATCAGCGCGGCGCGGTAGCCGTCCTCGGCGGTGGGGTCGTCGAGCCAGCGCAGGGACTGCCAGGGCCGTGTGCCCAGCAGCCGGCCGGCCTCGCAGCCCAGCAGTTCGCAGGCACCGGCGCTGACGTAGGTGAAGCGTCCCTCCAGGTCCAGGGCGCAGCTTCCGCCGGGCAGACGCTCGACGAAGTCGGCGACGGCCGGATCGGTGCTCGCGGATCGGCGGCCGGTTCCGACGGGGACGACGCGTGGCTGTTCGCGGCGGGCGGGGGTACCGGCCTGCTCGGCGGCTTCCTCCAGCAGCCGGGCCAGCCGTCGGCAACTGGACGTGATGTTGCCCCGCTCCCGTTGGGTCATGTACGGCGGGCGCGTGGCGGGCCACATCAGCAGCAGGGATCCCCGCGGCCGTACGCCGGTGACCGGTGCGGCGGCCAGCGCCAACGGGTACGGAAGCACCAGCGCGGTGCGCGGGTAGAAGCGAACCATCTCATCCTGGTTGCCGACCCACACCAGGCGGTCCTCACGGACGGCGTCGGCGACCGGCGCCGGGGAGGCGAGCGGCACCCTGGCCCACGGTGCGGCGAACTCGATCGGCACCCCGCACAGCACGTCCAGACACAGCAGCCGTTGGTCCGGTGCGAGCAGGTACAGCGCGCCGATGGCCGCACCGGTTCGGCGCACCGTTTCCGCGAACGCGGCATCCAGTGCACCGTCGTGCGGGGCCGGATCACTCGTACCGGTCATGCCGACCGCTCCCCTCGGGGCGCGGCATTGGACGGCGCACGCACCCGTGCTGGCCATATGAGGACGCTACGCCCATGCGGGGCGATAGGCACACGGCCCGGTGGGGGCGTCGGCAGGGTCGCCCGTGGCCGTCTGTGCCGTCCGTTTCCAGTGGCTTTGTGCGGGGGACTCGCGGGCTGTGGTGGCGTACGGAGCGCGGGCGCCGGTGACCGGCGGATGAGCCGGATCCTCGGCGGAGCCGGGCGGTCGCGGCTGCGCTTCGACGGCTGGATCGCCGGGCTGGGCACGGCCTCCGGAACGCGGATCGTGCTCGGGCGCTGGGAGAGGTCACCGTTCGGACGGTTCAGCGATGTAATGGTGGAGCGTGCCGACGGGGAACGGCTCCTGTTCGCGCCCACGCCGGAGACGGCCGGTTTCATCAGCGGCACCTACACGTTCGACACGGTACGTATCGCCCCGGTCGACGTACGCGTGGCCGACAACATCTGGACCGTCACGGCGGGGCCCGTCGAGCTGTGCTTCACCACTGGCCGGCGAGGGGCGCTGGGGCTCTTGTTGTGTGCCGTTCCCGGTGTTCTCGCGCACCGTCCGGCATGGTGTGCGCTGACGGACCGGGCTGCCGGTGTGCTCCTGCCCGGAGTGCGGACGCGGGGTAGCGCCGGTGCGGGTCGCCGCGAGTGGTACGGGGCACGGGATCTGCGGCCGGTCTGCGCTCTGCGGGCCGCTCTGGAGGGCCACGGCCTCGGTGCGCTGGCGCCCGTCGAACCGCCGGTGCGCTTCGGGTTCGGTTCTGTGCCGGCCAGGCCCGCGGTCACCCGGGTCACGACCACGGTGGAGCTGGGTCCCGAATGAGGCCGGTTCACAAGTGGAGGTGGCCTTCGAACCAGTCCGCCGCGGCCCGGCGGAACAGTCGCCGGTTGTCCGCACGCAGGAAGTCGTGGCCCTCGTCGCGCAGCGTCAGCAGTTCGGCTTCGATGCCGTGTTCCTGCGCGGCGCGTACGAACTGCTGGGACTCCCCCGGCGGCACATTGGTGTCGTGTTCGCCGTGGACGGCGAGCAGCGGGACACGCAGCGCGTCGATGCGGCTCATCGGCGACAGGCTGCGCAGAAGCTCTCGGTCGCGGTCCGGGTGGCCGTACTTGTGAGCGGCCGATTCCGCGATCCAGGGCTCCGTACCGGCGAAGAAGGTGAGGAAGTCCGACATGCCGCAGACCGCCACCGCGGTACGGAACAGCTCCGGGTGCCATACGACGGAGGCGAACGTCAGGTAGCCGCCGTAGGAGCGGCCCATGACCCCCAGCCGCGTCGGATCGGCGGGGCCCGCGATGACCGCGTGGGCCGCGCAGTCGGCGACGTCGTCGAGCGCAGCGAAGCGCCCAGCGCCCAGGTCGGCGTCGACGAACGACCGGCCGTGTCCCAGAGAGCCTCGGACGTCGGGGGCGAAGATGTCCAGGCCACGCCCGACCAACTCGTGGTAGAGCGGGCTGAACACCGGCCGTTCCTGCTCTTCGGGACCGCCGTGCAGGTGGATCACACAGGGCGCCGGTTCGTCCCGGGCACGGCCCGGCGCCCGGTAGTACCAACCGCTGAGGGGCAGCCCGTCCCTCGCCGTGAGGCGCAAGGGGACGGGGCGTACCGGGGGGCGGCCCGGCGGGACGGCGTCCTCGTCCTTGGAGGACCAGGCAGTGCGCAGCATGGACACGCCCTCGTGGGCCCGCCACAGGCCCGGTCGGCGCTGCGACCCGGACAGCGCGAGCAGCAGGCCCCCCACGCCGGCGGCCGTCACGCGGGTGGCGACCTCGTGGGGCAGGGGAACGGGCCGTGCCGGGCCCGTGACGTCCGGGGGCTGTCGGGTCGGGTGCGTCTCGACGAGTTCCAGGTCGCTCGCGCCCTGCACGTTCCACGCCAGCGCGGCCGTGCGGCCGTCGTGCGCCAGTGTCAGGAGTTCGAGGTCGACGCCCTCGCGTTCGGTCACGAGGGACACACCGCGCGGGCCGCCGTCGGCGTCCAGAGCGACCGCGAGGAGCGCCGCGTACTCCCGGTCGGCGTTGCTGCGCAGCCACAGGGTCCGACCGTCGGGAGAGAACCGGCCGATCCAGGGGTCGCCGTCGGCGACCGGCATGGCGAAGGTGCTCTCCGAGTCGGCGGTGCGTCGGACGACCGCCTCCCTGCGTCCCCGCGGCCCGCGGCGCAGCAGCGCGAGGCTGCCGTCGCGGCTGAGGTCGCACACGCGGAGGGAGGCGGCGTGGGTCTCCGTGGTGAGCAGGGCGGGGGAAACCAGACCGTCGGGATCGATCAGGTAGACGGACAGGCCGCCGTCGCGACGTACCGTCGGCGCCGCCGGAGCCCGGGCATCGGTCGGCGTTCGGCTCGGCTCCTCCCCCAGCGCCCCGTCGTACGCGGCCGGGCCCAGGAGTGTCGCGCGACCGCCGCGGTCCGCCCAGTCGGAGGGGAGGCCATCGGCGAGGTCCGGTGCCGCCACGACGTGCCCCGTGGTGATCCCGTACTGCGGAGCGGCCGGCGCGGCGAACGTGACGGCGACGGACGAGCCGTCGTGGGCCCAGCAGCCCAGATAGGCGGAACTGGCCGGGTCGGCCCCTGCCAGGAGGCGTCGGCCGGTGCCGTCGGGCCGCACGCACAGGACCCGGGTGTGCTCACCGCCGCCCGGCGCGGTGGTGTACGCGATCCACTGTCCGTTCGGCGACCACAGCACCTCTTTCACGGGATCCGGTGAGGAGTCGAGCAGCCGCACCTCGTCACCGTCGACGGAGCCGCACCACAGCTGGGGGACGCCGCCCCGGTCGCAGATGAAGGCCACCTCGGTGCCGTCGGCGTTGGCCGAGGGATACCAGCAGCCGTGGGCGCGCAACCGGGTCACGGCGTCCCGGGGGCCGCCGGCCTCGGGCAACGGCACCGGTGCCGGAGCGGCGGCGCGGGTGGTGCCGCGCACGTCGCCCGGCCGGCTGTCCGGCGCCCGCATGGTGGCCGCCGTGAGTGACCCGGGACGTGCGAACACGGGCGCCGGGCCGTGCGCCACCCGCATGCCCCCGTCGTCGGTCACTTGATTCCGTGGGTCTGCAGCCATATCTCCAGCAAAGCAATCTGCCACAGGGCGTTCGCACCCCGGTTGGTCCGGTGCTCGTCGGGCGCCGCGAGGAGCTCGGTCACGTACGACTCCTGGAACAGGCCCCGTTGCTTCGCCTCGGGTGCTTCGAGCGCTTCACGTACGCGTTCCAGGACCGGGCCCGCCATGTGGCGGATGGCCGGCACGGGGAAGTAGCCCTTGGGCCGGTCGACGACCTCGCGTGGCAGGAGCTTGCGGCCCGCCTCCTTCAGCACGCCCTTGCCGCCGTCGGCCAGTTTCAGCTCCGGCGGACAGGCCGCCGCCAGCTCGACCAGCTCGTGGTCGAGGAACGGAACGCGTGCCTCCAGGCCCCAGGCCATGGTCATGTTGTCGACCCTCTTGACGGGGTCGTCGACGAGCATGACGTGCGTGTCCAGCCGTAGAGCCGCGTCGAGTGCGGTCTCGGCCCCCGGGTCCGCCATGTGCCTGCGGACGAAGCTGCCCGACACGTCGTCGCGCGGCAGCATGTCCGGCCGCAGAACCCTGGCGAGGTCGGCGTGCGGCCGATCGAAGTACGTCGCGGCGTACCGCTCCGGTTCGTCCTCGCGGGAGACCTCCGCGAGCTTCGGGTACCAGTGGTAGCCGGCGAAGACCTCGTCGGCCCCCTGGCCGCTCTGCACGACCTTGACCTCCTTGGACACCTGCTCGGACAGCAGGTAGAAGGCGACCACGTCGTGGCTGATCATCGGCTCGCTCATCGCCGCGACCGCGCCGTCCAGAGCCATGGACACCCGGTCGGAGGGGACCATCAGCTGTCGGTGGTCGGTGGCGAACTCGCGGGCGACCAGGTCCGAGTAGTGGAACTCGTCGCCCTTCTCGCCGCCTTCCGTCTCGAATCCGACGCTGAACGTCATCAGGTCGTGGAGGCCTTCGTCGGCCAGCAACGCGACGATGAGACTGGAGTCGAGGCCGCCGGAGAGCAGGACACCGACCTCCACGTCGGACACCATCCTGCGGCGCACAGCCGTGCGGAGCGCTTCCAGCACCGCGTCGCGCCATTCGTCGGTACCCATGCCGGCGTACTCGGCCCGGCGCGTGTACGAGGGCTGCCAGTAGCAGTGATCCCGGTGTGTGCCGTCCGGTTCGACGACCCGCACGGTGGCGGGCGGGAGCTTCTGCACCCCCTTGAGGACGGTGCGCGGCGCCGCGACGGTGGCGTGCCAGCTCAGGTACTGGTGGACGGCGACCGGATCGAGCGAGGTGTCCACGTCTCCGGCGGCGAGGAGTGCGGGCAGCGTCGAGGCGAACCGCAGCCGGTCCGGTGTCCGCGCCAGGTACAGGGGCTTGATTCCGAGCCGGTCCCGGGCGAGGACGACACGGCCGGTCCGGTGCTCGACGAGCGCGAAGGCGAACATGCCGAGGAAGTGCTCGACGCAGGCGGTGCCCCACTGCTGGTAGGCCTTGAGGACGACCTCCGTGTCCGACGTCGACTCGAATCGGTGCCCGAGGCCGCGCAGCTCTTCGCGCAGCTCCGGATGGTTGTACACGCAGCCGTTGAAGACGCCGGTGACCTCCCCGCGGGCGTCGGTCATCGGCTGGGCTCCACGGTCCGAGAGGTCGATGATCTTCAGTCGCCGGTGTCCCAGCGCGGCAGGGCCCCTCGACCAGGTGCCCTGCCCGTCGGGTCCACGGGCGGCGAGCCGGTCGGCCATGCGTTCGACGGCCGCCAGGTCGGCTCGCCTGCCGTCGAACCGGACCTCGCCGGTCAGACCGCACATGACGTCCCGCCTCCCTCACTCGCGTCGGCGTGCGCACGCCTGCACGGTGGTGCCGGTGCGCGGACGCCGGTCAGGAGGGCCTGGGTGGTGGTGCGAGACATCACGAGACCTTTCTGCGCGGGGAGAGGAACGTCGCCGTACGCCGGGGCGGTCACGGGCACGTCAGCGGCCGATGCCGTCCGGCGCCCCGGGACTACGGAGGAAACGGTCCGCCCGGGACGACGGTGGAGGGCGAGCCGTTCGGGACGACAGCACGGGCGCGGCTGCGACCGCGGCTGCGACTGCGACTGCGGCCGGGCGGTGGGGACGTACGGCGTCCGTGTTCGCCGCGGGTCTCGGCGATCAGCATGTCGACACAGGCCAGCAGGTCCTCGTCCTGTGCTGCCCGGCGCATGCGCCGGGCAGCGCTTCCGCCGGCGAGGGCAGCCTCGGTGAGCTCCCGGACGGTATGCCAGTCCCCGTGGGCCTCCAGCGCGGGCCGCAGCCGGACGAGCAGCTTCCGCACCACCGCGTGCGCGGGTGCATCCTCGTGGGTCTCGGGGTCCACCAGCGTCCCTTCGAGTCCCGACCGGGCGGCACGCCATGACGCGCCCCGCAGCCACTCGTGCCGCCCCGCGCACTCGGCGGCATCGCCTCGGCCGAGGCGTTCGCGGGCGTCGGTCACCAGGGCACGGAACAGTCCGGCGATGAGCACCACGGTCTCCGGGCGCGGACATGCGTCACATGTGCGCAGTTCCAGCGTGGGCAGATGGGCCGAGGGGCGGACGTCGTAGTAGATCATCCCCGCGTCGGTGATGATCCCGGCCCGCACGAAATCCTCGACGGCAGCGTCGTACTCGGCCGCGTTCGGGAAGCAGCCGACCGGCCCCGCCGTCGGCCAGCGCTGCCACAGCAGGGTGCGCCAGCTCGCGTACCCCGTGTCGGACGCCTGCCAGAACGGCGAACTCGCGGAGAGGGCCAGCAGTACGGGCAGCCAGGGCGACACCTCGCACATGGCCCGTACGGCGGTGTCGCGGTCGGGTATGTCCACATGGACCTGGGCGCCGCAGATGAGCTGCTCGTCGGCGACCTTGCGGTACTCCTCGGTCATGCGGCGGTAGCGCGCCCCGGCCGTGGGGCGCGCGGAACCCGCGGGCGCCAGCGGGGCCGTGCCGGCGGCCACCACGGCCAGCCCCAAAGAGGAGGCTGCCGCGTCGAGCCGCCGTCTCATGCCGATGAGGTCGGCGTAGAGGTCGTGCAGGGACGTGTGTACCGAGCTGTTGGACTCGACAGTGCACTGATGCAGTTCGGTGGTGTAGGTCTGTCCTGGAAGTCGTCGCAGGATCGCGTCGGCTCGCGGCACCAGCAGTCCGCTCTCCACCTCCAGGACGTGGAACTCTTCCTCCACTCCGATGCGCATGCTCACGTTCACTCCTACGAATCCCGGCGCCTGCCGCAAGGGAGGGGGCGACCCGACCCCGGGCGGTGGGGCGGCTTGTGGTGTGCTCTGAGTTCCCAGTCCCCACGGACGTAAGCCTGTCGCCTGCGCGTTTGACATGGGGATAGCACAAACGTACGAACGTGAGGGAATCCATGGGCCCCGGCGAGGTCCATGCCTGGGAGCCCGGCCTGAACGAGACCATCTGTGGGCTGTCCCTCAGCCGCTCCCGGAGGGTCCGCTTCCCGCATGCCGCCTGGCCGGACACCTTCCCCGCATCCGGAGGCGCGGCGGACCGGGTCCAGCGGGTGTGCCCACGGTGCGCGTCGGCGGCGGGACGCCGCGGACACGACGCGCGGCCCCGGTGGCACCGCACCGATCCCCGGCCCTAATTCTGCCGCCGGCGCGACGCCGGCCGGCTGACGCCGGGCGATCAGAGGGCCACCGCCATCGCGATCAGCCCGATCGCCACCAGCGCCACGACCACCATGATCAAGGCGATCGGCATGGGGCCCCAGCCCCTGCGCAGCTCGGACTGCGGATAGGAGATGGCGGACGTGGTGTCCGCCTCGGCGGGCGGGGTCTCACCGGGTGGTACGCCGCGGCCGGGTTCGCTTCCCGGCTTTCGTGTCGGCTCGGGTTCGGGATTCGTCATGGCGCGCCCTCCTCTCGGTCACAGGCAGGCCATGGGGCGTTGCAGGGTCACTGATCGGGGCGGGCGGCGCTGATGTCGCCGAGGACGGAGTCGGGATCACGTTCGATGGCCAGGTCGGTGATGGTGACGATGCCGACCGGGTGACTTTCCCGGTCGACGACGGGTACCCGCCGGACGGAATGCTCGCGCATCACCTGCACCGCGAGAATCAGGTCGTCGTCGGGCCCGACCGTGACGAGATCCTCGCTGCACGCCTGGGCCACGGTCGTACGGTCCGGGTCACGGCCCTCGGCCATCGCCCGGACCACCAGGTCACGGTCGCTGACCAGCCCGCGCAGCCGCCCGCTCTCGGTGACCAGTACAGCGCCGATGTCCTCGTCGCGCATCATCTGGGCCACCGACTGCACCGATGCCTGCGGTTCGACGGTCATCGGGTGGGTCGTCATGACGTCGCGGACATGCCGAGTCATGGGAACGTCCCTCCGAGAGGTCGGGGCGGCGCTGTTCACCGCCGTGCAGCGCCCGAGTACCCGTGGGCGGCCCGGCTGCCACATGCGCGCCGTCCCTCATCGGCTGTCGCGGGTGCACAGCGTGCCCCGACCTGTCAGGCCGCGTGCGGGCCGGCGCCGACAAAGAGGCAGAACGGGTGCCCGGCCGGGTCGCACAGGACGCGGACGCCGGCCTGGGACTTCCGGTGAAGAGCGGCTCTGTCTGAAACGGCAGCCCGGCGCTGCCGTCGGGGGATGCGATCTCGACCCAGGTCCTGGAACCGACGTGGGCTCGGCCCGGCGCACGCGGTCGTCAGCGGTTCATGGCCCAGCGGATGGTCCGGGTCAGGACCTGGCCGGTGGGGCGCACGGCGAGGTCCTCCACGACCGGGACCCGGGGCAGCCACAGCATGCCGCGGGCCCAGGGCGGGAGCAGGGCGACGGCGTTCGCGGCCAGCCCGCCGTAGAAGGGACGCACGGCGAGGGGCAGCGGAGGCTGGAAGAGCAGGAAGCGGGCGGCGGCGCGGGCCTCGGGTCCGGCCCGCAGTTCGGGCCGGTAGGCGGACAGCCGCTCGGCGAGTTCGCGCCGGTCGCGTGGCGGCTCGCTCACCCCCAGTGCTTCGGCGACTCGCGCGGTGTCGGCCACGTAGGCGTCGTAGGCGGCGGCGTCCAGGGGGTGTGCTCCGTAGCGTTCGTGGGCGCGCAGGAAGCTGTCCGTCTCGGCGGCGTGCACCCAGGCGAGCAGGTGTGGATCAGCCGCGTGGTAGGGCAAGCCCTCGGCCGTCGTCCCGCGGATCCGTTCGTGGATGCCGCGGACGTGGTCGACCGCGCGCTGGGCGTCCTCGGCGGTGCCGTACGTCGTCACCGCCAGGAAGGCGCTGGTGCGCTGCAGGCGGCCCCACGGGTCGCCGCGGTAGCCGGAGTGCCCCGCCACCGCCGCCATCGCGAGCGGATGCAGGGACTGCAGCAGCAGTGCGCTCAGCCCACCGATGAACATCGAGGCGTCACCATGGACCGTGCGGATCGGGCGATCAGGGCCGAACCAGCGCGGGCCGGGAGTGTCGTGGATACGGGCACGCGTCGCCGGGCCGTCGGGGCCGGCAACCCGGCGGAACAGGGCCTGGCCCAGTTGCTCACGGACTGAGGTCAGCACGGTCGGCCTCCCCTCTCCTGCTGCCAGTGTCCGCGATGCCGGCCCGAACCGGTCGTGGCCGTCGGGCCTCACCTGCCCGTGGACACGTACCGGGGTTCACGGTCCGAGGCCGGCCACACGTAGGGCAGGTCGTCGGCGACGCCGGGAAACAGGACGGCGTACACGTCGCGGTCCTTGCGGACCAGTGCCGAACGGTGACTCTCGTGGAAGGCCTCGTCTCCGAGCCAGGGCGGCAGCTCACCGGCGACCGCCAGCTCCGCCTGGTCGCGCACTGCGGCGCCCGGTCGGTGCGCGGCCAGCCCGGCGACCAGGGAGGCCGCGCAGCTGTCCTGGTGTCCCTGCTCCCGCCAGACCCGGCAGATCTCCAGCCCGTACCGGACGAGGGCCTCCTCGTACCCGGTCCACATCCTTACGGCCGGGTGCCGGCGCCACCCGTAGCCGGGGACCGTCAGACCGCGCAGGACCTGAAGTGCCTCGACCCGCTGCTTGCCCAGCCGGCGTCGGTCCAGGAGCAGCGCCGTCTTCCCGAAGTCGGGGTCGGGCAGAAACGTCTGCATCAGCACCCGCTCACTTCTTCGTCATCGCGATTCCTTGCGCGGCATGGGTCAGCGTGCGGTTCCGGTGCGGTCGCGTCGGCTCAGCAGGCGTTGGGCGCGGGCGAGGCCGGGGGGCCGGTGGCGGTGCAGCGCGGCGCGGGCGGCGTTGGCTCCTGGTGCGCCGTGCACGCCGCCGCCCGGGTGGGCTCCGGCGGAGGCCAGGAAGAGGCCCGGGACGGGGGTCTCGGGGCGCCCGGTGCCGGGCACGGGGCGGAAGACGAGCTGCTGGTGGATCGCGGTCGTGCCGCCGTTGATTGCGCCGCCGCAGAGGTTGGCGTCGAGGGCCTCGAGGGTGGGGGGCGCCAGGATGCGGCGGGCGCGGATCAGCGAGCGGAAGCCGGGCGCGAAGCGTTCCACCTGGCGTTCGACCCGGTCCGCCATGAGTTCCTGGTCCTTGGTGTCCCAGCGGCCGGTGATGCCCTCGTCGGCGGCGTCCCCGGCGATCTCGCGGGACATGTGGGTGTAGGCCCAGGCCGATTCGGTGCCCAGCGGGGAACGGGTCGCGTCGGCGGTGGTCATCTGGCCGAACAGCAGGAAGGGGCGGTCCGGGACCTGCCGCATGGCGATCTGCGCGGTGAAGCGGGTGAGTTCGTCCATGCCGTCGGCGAGGTGCACGGTGCCGGCCCGGGACGCCTGCTCCGCCTGCCAGGGCACCGGGCCGTCGAGCGCCCAGTCCACCTTGAAGGTGGCGAAGTCCCACTGGAAGCGACGCAGGTCGTCCAGGAGCTGCTCGGGGACCTGCTCGGGTTCGAGGAGATCGCCGTACAGGGCGGGCACCGACACGTCGGCCAGTACCGCCCGGCGTGCCTGTACCGCGTCGCCGACCGCTGTACGCACGCCGACGGCCCGCCCGCCGCGCACGACGATCCGCTCGACCCGCTGCCCGCAGCGCACCCGCCCGCCCCGGGCCTTCAGGCGCAGGGCCAGGGCCTGGGTCAGGGCGCCCGAGCCGCCGACGGGGACGGGGAAGCCGTACGTCTGCCCGAGCATGGCCATCAGCCAGCCGAAGCCGCCACTGCCGGCCGACTCCGGGGCGAGGTCTGCGTGCAGGGCATTGCCCGCCAGCAGCAGCCGGCCTCCCTGACCGCCGAACTCCTCCTCCCCCAGACGACGCACCGGCAGGACCAGGGAGCGTGCCATGCGCAGACCGCCCGCGGCCCGCAGCCGCAGCGCCAGCCGCGCCGCCGAGCGGACGGGTGGGAAGGGGGTGAACAGAGAGTTCAGCAGGTCGGGGTGCAGGCGCTGCCACACGCCGAGCAGCCGCTCCCACGCGGCTCCGTCACCCGGCGCGAAGGCCTCGAGGGACGCGGCGGTGGTGCCGACGTCCCGGTCCAGCACGGCGCAGCTGCCGTCGGTGAGGGGATGCGCCAGCACACTGGGCGCGTGGCTCCACCGCAGCCCGTAGTCCTGCAGACGCAGCGCGGTCAGGACCGGCGAGGCGGCTGCCAGCGGATAGAAGGAGCTGAAGAGGTCGTTGACGAAGTCGGGGTCGACGCCGCGGTCGTGACGCACCGCGCCGCCCGGCTCCGGCTGCTCCTCCAGCACCTCGACGCTCCACCCGGCGTCCGCCAGCACGTTGGCGGCCACCAGACCGTTGGGGCCGGCGCCGATCACCACAGCGTCAGGCACGGCGCGCTCCGTCCGCGCCCGGTACCGCCGACGTGGCGGGCGCCCTCTGTGGGGCGCGGCGGGCGTCTTTCGCCTCGCTCTCGCAGAGCCGGGCGAGGCGGGCGAGCATGGCCCGGTGGCGCAGCTGGATCAGCGCCTCGAAGCCGACGTTGTGCAGTCGGCCGCCCGCTCCCTGGAGGGGGTGCTCGTCCACGAGCACCAGGCACTTCCTTCCCCACGGCCGCAGCTCGATCGCGATACGTGCCGTGCCCAACGCGCCGGCGTGCGCCTCCAGCTCCATGGACACGCCTGGCTCGCAGCGGCGGACGACCGTCTCGTTGAACAGCCTGACAGGGCCGAGCCGGACCTCGTAGCGGATCGCCGCGTCGGTTTCCGGCCACCGCCCGCGAAGCGGCTCGGACCCTGAGGTCCCCACCACCCACTCCGCGTATCGGTTGCCGTCGGCGAGTACGGCCCACACGGCACTCGGACCGGCTTGGATCAGACGGTGACGAACGGCCACGGAGACCTCCAGGGTGCCTCGACCGGATTACCCGTCGGTCACGCCCGAGTGCCCGCGCATCACGGGTCGAACCGCCCTCTCCGTATCAACCCCCCATCACCCTCACGTCACCCCCTGCCCGCCGCCGGCACGGTCAGGCAGCTCAGGGACTGCATGGCCTCGCGCTCGATGCGTGAGAGCTCGTGCAGGACCGTCCCTGCGTGGGCGAGCCACTGTGCGTCGCCCGATTCACCGGCCTTCGCAATCAGCGCCGCTACCTCCCTCCACAGCGTGGCCGCCTCGACGTACAGCCTGTGTCCGGCGCGCAGGTGACCGCTGTCGAGCAGGTCGGTGCATTCGGCGAGGAAGTCGCGGTAGAGGTTGCGGAACAGTGCGCCGCCGGTGCCGGCCTGCTCCATCAAGAGGGCCGCTTGCGGCAGGTCCCGATGTGGGGCGTCGGTGCGCTGGAGCCATGTGCCGACCAGCTTGGCCGCCTTCTCGATGCCACGGTGGCCCAGGTTGGCGATGGGCGGATTGAGGAAGGCGTCGGCGCAGGCCGTGATGGCGGCTGTGATGCGGACCTGGGGGGAGGGCAGGCTCGTCGGGGCGGTGAGGGTGAAGGACCGGTGCTCGGCGGTCATCGGGCCGCGCGCGGCTCTTGCCTGCGCGAGGCTGGTCAGGCTCGTGGTCACCGCTCCGCCTTGCTGGTCGGTGTCCACCAGGTAGGCGTCGTGGTCGTCGTAGCCGTACATCGCGACGACATGCCCGCCGAACTGCACCTTCGAGCCGAAGTACTCCAGGTGGCAGCTGTCGAGCTGCAGTCCGACGGGGTGGCCGGCATCGATGGGGGCTGCCACGTTCTCCCATGCCCTGCGGGGGGAGGCGGTCTCCCGCACCACGAGCTCCAGCCCGAGTCCCGCGGCCAGGTTCCTGGTGAGGTCGAAGGGCTTCACCCGTCCGCCCAGGAAAGGGAAGGTCAGCTTCTTGCTGTCCCAGTAGACGAAGGACAGACCCGAGCCGAGGCCGAAGAGCATGGGCTCGGACAGATCGTGCCCTTGGCCGCGCAGCAGCACTCCCAGAGCTGTCGTCTCGCAGTGCTTCATACCGCGAGCATCGATGTCCAGCATTTTCATGCAGCGCTCTCCTGGATCGGGATGACCAGCCGGGTCAGCAGCTCTTCCGGCGGCGCTTCGGCCGGCCCGACGAGATAGGCCTCGCGTACGGGTGCCTTCGGGCGCAGTCCGCGCTCGTGGATGGCGGCGAAGAGGGCGTTGTAGGCCAAGGGCAGCTGGGCGTACGGCCCGACGTGCACGGTCTCGGCCACGGGCCCGCCGGACAGCACCTCGAAGTCCGCAACGACTGCCGTCACTTCCCCCGGCGGCGTCTGCACTCCTACGGCGATCTCCATCGGCTCTTGCAGATCCAGCGGGTACAGGGCCCACAGCGGCGGCTCCCAGGCGATCCCGGCCCGGCCGAGCCCGGGCAGCAGCCGAGCCACACACCCAGCGACCTCGTCCCCGATCTCCGCCGGAGCGCAGGCCGCACGTACGACTGCCAGGCGCCGCTCCGGTTCCTGACTCATCGTCACCTCGTAGCCGGGCAGGCCGCTTTCCGCCAGCCGCTCCAGCATCGTCAGCCGTGCCTGGTCCTTGCTGATCCGTTTGGCCAGCCGGTCCCGTTCGGCGCGCAGGATCTGTGCCCTGGACTCGGGTTCGGCGGCGAGGGCCCGGGCGATCACGGCCAGCGGGAGATCCATGTCGCGGAGCAGGGCGACGGTCAGGGCGTCGCGTGCCTGTTCGGGCGCGTAGTAGCGATAGCCGGAGGCCGCGTCCACATGGACCGGGGTCAACAGCCCCGTCTCGTCGTAGTGGCGCAGCTGCTTGACGCTGAGCCGGCACAGACGGGCGAAGCGCCCGATGGTGAGAAGTTCGTCGCGCACGCCCTCATGGTGAACCCTCCCACGGTGGGAGAGTCCACCCCTTGGCGCTTCGGCCCGGGTCGAAGCCTTTCTCCGCGCGCGGTCGTCAGCTGGAGGCCTGGTCGCTGTCCTGCATCGCGCCCCAGCCGTGCCAGCGGTCGATCTCGATCCAGGCACTCACACGGGCCCGGACGCGGTCGGGGTAGGGCTTGCCGATGTAGTGCGTGGCGAGGCGGTCGATGTCCTTCAGGCCCTCGTCGTCGTGCGTCTCGACGACGCGGCCGATCAGGGTGACGTGCGTGTACCAGTCGTCGCCGTCGAGAACGGTGAGGGTCACACGGGGGTCGCGGCGCAGGTGCTTCAGACGGACGCGGCCCTCGTCGAGGCTGATCAGGACGCGGCCGTCGTCCCACACGTACCACGTGGGAGTGGACACCGGTGTGCCGTCCGAACGCAGGGTCGCCATCACGCACGGGTTGGCTCGGCGCAGCAACTCCACGGCCTCCGAGGGCAGCGGCGGCTTGGACATCTGGTGCTCCTTGGATCGTTGGATCGTACGGGCGGGACGTTCTCGCGGGACCCTCTCTTTGATCAATCGGGTGCCCTTTCCCGGCGATGCTCACGCCGGACCGAACCGATCTGCAGCAACGACTGTGGCAGCGGTCTTCGACGCGCATCGGTGCCCATCGGTGCGTGAAAGCGGGCGGACCGCCGCTGAACTCGCTCGTCCCGTGCCGACGGCGGACGATTGAGGCAAGGCAGAAGGGGGGTTCTCCTGGCGGGAGACGCCTGTGGTGGACACGGATGTGCTGATCGTGGGTGCGGGACCGGTCGGGTTGACCGCGGCCGCGGAGCTGCGGCGGCAAGGGGTTGCCTGCCGGCTCATCGACAGGCTTCCGGCCCGGTTGCCGTATGCCAAGGCGGTGGGCGTCCAGCCGCGGACGCTGGAGATCTGGGACCGGATGGGCATGGTGCGCGCCGCCCTGGAAGTCGCGGTGCCGCTGCGCGGACAGCTGATGTACGACGACGGGGTCGAGCAGGCCCGCATCGAGCTGAGGCTGCCGCCCGAGGTTCCGTACGTCTTCGCGTCCCTGCCCCAGTACGAGACGGAGCGGATCCTCGAGGAGCATCTCGCCCGGTTCGGTACCGGGATCGAGCGGGGCACCGAGCTGCTGGAATTCACGCAGCACGAGGACGGGGTCGTCAGCCGTGTCGTCACGGCCTCCGGTGCCGCGCAGGAGCTGCGGTCACGCTTCCTGGTCGGCTGCGACGGGGCGCACAGCACCGTCCGCAAGCAACTCGGCCTCGCCTTCGAGGGCGGCGCTTTTGCGGAGGAGTACATGCTCGCCGACGTCGAGGTGGACTGGGATCTCCCCCAGGGCTACGGCGTGCGGGCCATGCACCATGACGCCGAGGGCCGCATCGACGATGCCCTGGTCTGCATCCCGCTGCCCGGCGATCGCCGCTACCGCATGTCGATGCTGGTACCTGATGAGTTGTCGGCGAGTGGCGAGGGCACCGGTGGGACCGCCTCGCGGGAGCCGGTGGCCCACGGACTGGAGGGCGGACGGGCGCCCCGCATCGAGCACGTCCAGGCGGTCCTCGACCGGCTGGCCCCGCAGCCCACCACCGCCTCCGCCATGCGCTGGTCGTCGGTGTTCCGCATCAGTCACCGCCTCGTCGACCGGTACGGCGTCGGCCGGGTCTTCGTCGCCGGGGACGCCGCGCACATCCACCCGCCCACCGGCGCTCAGGGCATGAACACCGGAATCCAGGACGCCTACAACCTCGCGTGGAAGCTGGCGCTCACGCTGGAGGGCGGCGCCCATCACCGGCTCCTCGACAGCTATGACGCCGAGCGCCGGCCGGTCGGCGAGGAAGTGGTGGGCCGGACCGTCCGGCACGCCACCGAGGGCATCCGGGCCGCACCGCAGGACATGACGACGACGATGCTGCGAGAGGCGCAGCTGCTCGTGGCCTACCCGGACAGTCCCGTGGTGGCGGGCGACGGGGCGGGCGCCAGGGCAGGTGACGGCGCCTCGGAATCTCCAGGGTCGAGGCCGGGGCCAGGGCGTGGGCCCGGGCCGGGTGAGCGGGCGCCCGACTGCCGCGGCCTCACCGCAGGCGTGGCCGCGACACCGCTGCGCCTGTACGACCTGCTGCGCGACCGCGGTCACGTCCTCGTGCTCTACGCCGACTCGGCCGACGCGCTCACCGCGTGCCGCGAGGCGGCCGCCGCTGCCCACCGGCTGGCAGGCGGCATGGTGGCCGCGTTCGTTGTCGCCCGGCACGAGACCACGGCAGAGGCCGCCCGCGGGCAGAGCGACGCGGGCGGCTGGCACCTGCCCGTCTTCAGCGACGGTGCCGCGGAGTTCGAGCAGTTGTACGGCGTCAATGGCCCGACGGGCTTCCTCATCCGCCCGGACGGATATCTGAGTGCCCGGCTGTCCCCGCTGACCGACCTGGGGACGGTGCCCGCGCTGTCCGACGCACTCGGACGCGTCTTCCGCCTGCCGTAGCCCTCAGAGACCCGGAGAGCAACAGTCGCCGTTCTGACGCACGAGGCCCGAGGCGCCCGGGTCAGTCCCAGAGCGAGATCGCCAGCATCAGTGCGGCGACCGGGATGAGCAGCCACGGCTCGGCCAGGACCGCGAGCCCGGTGAAGATCAGGGCGAAGTACGCCAGTGACTTGGCGACGCGCCGTTGAGTCTTGGTCTTCTTCGTCCCCTTGTTCTTCTTCAAGCCTGTGTACTTCTTGGAGTCCTTGGTGTGAGGTGCCGTTGCGTCAAGGGCAGCCTCGACGATGCCGGGTTCGGTGTCGATCACGGTCGTGGTCGCAGTGTCGGTTGCGGCGTTCATGTCGGTGTTCGTCATGGCACTCACCCTCGCCCCGGGAGCACCGCCCTCGCGTCGGCGAAGCCCGCCTATGTAGGTGATGACCACCGACGCGTAGGTAGTGCCGCCACGGCGAAGGTGGGGCCATGAACACGGTCATGGACGAGGCGGAGATCGTCTTGCGGGTACGGCATGCGGACGGCCGGTGGTCGGCCAGGACGGTCTGGGTGGTGGTGGTCGACGGGGAGGCGTATGTCCGCTCGGCTTTCGGGCGGCGCAGTGCCTGGTACCGGCGGGTCCTGCGGGACGCGGACACACAGGTCGAGGTGGAAGTGGCCGGGGTCCGGCAGGCCGTCGTCCTGCAGCCGGTGGAGGGCCCCGGCCTCGTCCGGCGCGTCTCCGGTGCCTATCGGGCCAAGTACGGGCTGCGGTGGCCCGGCCCGGTCGAGTCGATGAACGGGCCCGAGGCCGCGACCACCACCATGCGGCTAACGGAGGCCGGGCAGGTCTCGCAGTTGCCTGCGTGAGGTGAGTTGGAGCTTGCGGAAGATGTTGCGCAGGTGCGCGTCGACGGTGCGCGGGCTGAGGAACAGCTTCGCCGCAACCTCCTTGGAGGTGGCGCCGTCGGCGACCAGGCGTGCGATGTGCACTTCCTGCATCGTCAATTCGTCCGATGCCTTCGACGTGCGGCTGCGGGCCTGCTCGCCCGTGGCGCGCAACTCGCCGGCGGCGCGCTCGGCGAACGCCTCCAACCCCAGGTCGGACAGCGGCTCGTGCGCCAGCCGCAACTCGGACCGGGCGTCACGCCGTCGGCCCTGGCGGCGCAGCCACTCCCCGTACAGCAGATGGGCGCGGGCGCGGTAGACGACCAGTGTGCTGCCGTCGAGCAGGGCGATCGCCTCCTGGTAGGCGGACTCGTCCTCGGTGACCAGGGCCCGCGCGTAGGCCTCGACGCCGAGTCCCCACGCGTCGCGGCCTGCCTGCGTGCGCTGTTGCAGGCAGGCGAGGGCCGCGGCGGCGGCCTCGGTGTCGCCGCAGCGTGTGGCGGCCTCGACCAGTTCGGGCAGAGCGAGGCCGGCCGTGCCGACGGCGCCGTATTCGATGGCCTGTTGCGCCGCGTTCAGCGCCGCGGGGTAGTTGGCCAGGCCGTTGTTGAGTACGGCCGTCGCCCACTGCACGCTCAGACTCATCCGGTGGTCCACCGACGCGAACAGTTCGGCGGCCTCCTTGTGCCGTCCGCGCAGCGCAGCCAGGTGCAGGCGCGGGTAGACGAGCGGGGCCGCGCCCGTGGCGTCGGCGATCGCCTCCTCCTCGGAGATCAGCTCCATCGCCGTACCGAAGTCGCCCGTGTGGACGTTCGCGGTGGCCTGCATGGCCAGTGCGATGGGCAGCGCGTGGAAGGAGCCCGACTCGCGGCCGGCCGCGACCGCGCGGGTGGCGATGGCGTGCAGGGCGTCGAAGTTCCACAGTTCGGTGGCCACCATGAAGCCCAGGGACGGACGGCTCGCCCACACCTGGTCATCGGTTTCGCCGAGGACCGGACGGAGGATCTCTCCCGCCGCCGCATGGCCGTCTCTGACCAGGCTGATAAGGCCGGTCAGGACCGTCGCCGCGCTCGATACCGGATCGCCCGACGGCGGGGCCTCCTTTCCGGCGGTCTCCACCACCTGGTCGAGGCCGCCGAGCAGCAGCCCCATTTCGATGGCGTCCAGATAGCACTCCCGTGACCAGGCCGGGTCGGTGGCCGCCAACCGGGCGGCGGCGCGCAGGAGATGGGCGGTGGGGCCTTCGTCGCCACGGCGGCGAACGAACGACAGCCGGCCGCGCAGCAGGTCGGTCCTGGCGACCTGGCCAGGTTCGTCGGTGGGGACGGTGGTGAGCAGGTCGGACGCCGTGTCGAAGTCGCCCACCGAGAGCTTGGCCGAGGCCGCCGCGAGGACCCGCTCGGCACGCTGGACCGGGCTGATCGTGAGCGCGGCGGAGCGTTCGAGGAAGGCCGCGGCCGCGGCGAGGCCACCACGTTCCTGGGCGCGGGTGGCGGAGACCTCGAGCTCGGCGGCGACTTCCTCGTCGGGGCCGGCACTGGCCTGGGCGCGATGCCAGGCCCGCCGGTCGGGGTCGGTGGCCGGGTCGGTCACGGAGGCCAGCGCCTCGTGCGCCCTGCGCCGCTCCTCCGGCGCTGCGGCGCGGTAGGCGGCCGAGCGGGCGAGGGGGTGGCTGAAGCGGATCCGGGTGCCGAACTCGACCAGCGAGACCGCCTGTTCGGCGGCGGCCGCGTCGATGCCCAGGAGTGCGGCCGCACGCCACAGCAGACCTGGGTCACCGATCGGGTCGGCGGCGGCGACGGTCACCAGCAGCCGGGCCTGCGGCGGCAGAAGCTCCAGCCGGGACCGGAAACTCTGCTCGATCACGCCGGGCACCGAGTCGGGCTGGGCGAACCCGCCCGCCATCCCGGCGAGACCGGCGGTCCGGGGAAGTTCCACCAGCGCGAGGGGATTGCCGCGGGCCTCGGCCAGGATGCGGTCGCGCACCCGCTCGTCCAACGGGGCGCGGACCGCCGCGGCCAGCAGCGCGCGGGCATCGGATTCGCCAAGTCCCTGGAGTGGAAGGGAGGGCAGCTCGTCCAGTTCGGGCAGGCGGCTCGGCTCGCGCGCCGCGAACACGAGGGCGATGCGTTCGGCTGAGACGCGGCGGGCCAGGAAGGCCAGCGCCTTGGCGGACGCCTGGTCCAGCCACTGGGCGTCGTCCACGACACACAGCAGCGGGCGGTCTTGCACGGTCTCCGCCAGCAGGCCCAGTGACGCGACACCGACCAGGAACGGATCGGGTGTGCCCGTGTCGAGACCGAAAGCGATCTGCAGCGCCTTGCGGTGCGGTGCGGGCAACTCCATGAGCCGACCGGTGACGGGCGCGAGCAACTGGTGCAGCGCGGCGAACGGCAGTTCCATCTCGAACTCCGCCCCGGTCGCCCGCACTACGAGGAATCCGGTCGCGGTCTCATCCAGGTGCCGGAGCAGCACGCTCTTGCCGATGCCCGGCTCACCCCGCAGGACCAGGGCACCGCCCTTGCCCTGACGCGCCTCATGGAGCAGGGCGTCGAGCCGGCGTATCTCGTCCTGACGACCGATCAGCACATCCGCGTTTGTCTCGGGCATGATCGACAACCTATGCCGTCGTGCGGCGCGGGGGAATCCGGGAAATCCCTCAGCCGTACCAGGGACGCGAAAGCCTCCAGTCGTACCAGGCAGCCGTATAGGCGATGACTACCGACGCGAGCGGTAGGTGCCCGCTGCGAGTGTCGAGTCATGACCCGCACCGCACCGCACACGACGACCACCACCGGCTGGACACCGCTGGCGGTCCTGGCCACGGCCCAGTTCCTGGTGGTGCTGAGCACGTCGATCGTGAACGTCGCTCTGCCCCAGATCCGGGCCGGGCTCGATCTGTCGGACGCGGGCCAGGCGTGGACGGTCAACGCCTACGTACTGGTCTTCGGCGCGCTGCTGCTGCCCGGCGGGCGCGCCGGCGATGTGTACGGCCTTCGCCGCGTGTTCCTGCTCGGCATCGGCCTGTTCGCCCTGTCCTCGCTTGGCGCGGCACTGGCGCCCACCGCGAGCGTGCTGATCGTCTGCAGGGCAGTACAGGGGATCGGTGCAGCGCTGCTGGCGCCCACGGCGCTGGCCCTGGTGCTGACGCTCTATCCCGACAGCAAGCGGCGTGGCACCGCGCTCGGGGTGTGGGGCGCGGTGTCCGGCGCCGGCGGCGCGGCGGGCGTACTGCTCAGCGGGCTGCTCACCAGTCTCTACGGCTGGCGGGCGGTGTTCGTCGTGATGGTGCCCCTCGCCGTGGCCGTTCTGGCGGCCACCCGACTGCTGGTCCGGGCCGACCGGCCACGCGGCGGAAGTCTGGACGCGGTGGGCGCGGTGACGGTGACGGCGGGCCTGGTCGCGCTCACGTACGGCCTGTCAGGTACTTGGCCGCTCGCCGTGATCGGTCTGGTGCTGCTCGGTGTGTTCGTGGTGCTCCAGCGCCGCGGCGCCGACCCGTTGCTGCCGGGGCGCATGAGCGTGGTGGCCGTGCCCAACGTACTGATGGCTCTGCTGGGCGCGGTCTGGCTCGGCCTGTTCTACTTCCTCCCCCTCTACCAGCAACGCGCCCTCGGCTACTCGCCGTTGGAGGCCGGGCTGACCCAGCTGCCCCTCGCCCTCACGATCACCCTCTCCTCGTGGGCCACCGGCAAGGTCACCGGCCGCCATGTCCTCCCCGTGGGGCTGATGGTCCTCGCGGCCGGACTGGCCTGGCTGTCCCGTACTCCGGCTGACGGCACCTTCCCCGTGGACCTGCTCGGCCCGACGCTCCTCATCGGCGCCGGGCTGGGAGTGGCCTTCGTCCGGCTCACCACGATGTCCTCCACCGGCGTCGCTGCCGCCGACAACGGCCTGGCCGGCGGGCTGGTCAACGCCACCCGGCAGATCGGCGGAGCCATCGGCCTGTCCTTCCTGACCCTGCTCCCCTCCCCCGGCGCGGCCTTCCTGGCCTGCGCCGCCCTGGCCCTCCTCATCTCGGCTCTCTCGGCCCTCCGGGTCCGCTGAACTGTCTCGCCCCCCTCACTCCCCTTGACTTGAAAGGCATGACCATGAACCTTGAAAAGCCGTACGTCAGTGGCCACTTCACCCCTGTCACCGACGAGATCACCGGTCGCGACCTGAAGGTGCGCGGCACCCTCCCGCCCGAGCTGAACGGCCGCTACTTCCGCAACGGCCACAACCCCAAGCCGGGCATCACTCCCACCCACTGGTTCCGCGGCGAAGGCATGATCCACGGCGTCCGCCTCACCGACGGCCGCGCCGAGTGGTACCGCAACCGCTGGGTGCGCACGCCCTTCCTGGACGGCGTGCCGTTCACCGGAACCGAACTCGAAGTGAGCGCCGCCGCCACCAACATCATCTTCCACGGTGGCCGTTACCTGGCCCTGCAGGAGGCCAATCTGCCCTACGAGGTCAGCGCCGACCTCGACACGATCGGCGTCCACGACTTCGGCGGCAAGCTCACCAGCGCGATGACCGCCCACCCGAAGGAGGACCCGGCAACCGGTGAACTGCACTTCTTCAGCTACAGCCCCTTCCCGCCGTATCTGACCTACTACGTGGCCGACGCCTCCGGCGACATCGTGAAGTCGGAGGTCATCGACGGCTCCGGTCCGTCCCTCATGCACGACTTCGCGATCACCCGCGAGCACGTCGTCTTCATCAACTCGCCCGTCGTCTTCGACCACGCCGAGCACTCCGGCATTCCCTACCGCTGGCACGACGACGTCCCGCTGCGCATCGGCGTGATGCCGCGCGCCGGGGGCCGGACCACCTGGTTCGAAGTGGCCGACCAGGCAGCGCTGTTGCACGTCGCCAACGCCTACACCGACGCGCGGGGCCGGATCGTCCTCGAAGCACCGCGCTTCGACCGGTCCGCGTGGGAGAACTCCTGGAAGTGGTGGGTCGGCGCCCCCGGCTACGGCACCAGCCCCGACGCCGGCTCGACCATGTACCGGTGGATCATCGACCCGGCCACGGGCAAGGTCACCACCGAGTCCCTCAACGACCTGGCCACCGAGTTCCCGTCGATCAACGACGCCCACACCGGTGCGGCCCACCGCTACAGCTACGCCATCGCCTTCCCCGGCGCGGGCCTGTCGGGCTACCACACCGTCAAGTTCGACACCCTCACCGGCAAGGAGAAGCTGCTGGCGCACGGCGAGGGCCGGATGCCGGGCGAGGCCGTCTTCGCTCCCGCCGAGGGCGCGACCGGCGAGGACGACGGCTACCTGCTCACCATCGTCAGCGACCTCACTGCCGACGCCTCGGAGCTGCTCGTCCTGGACGCGAGCGACCTGAGCACCGTGGCCGCCGTCGAACTCCCCCGCCGGGTGCCCGCCGGCATCCACGGCCACTGGATCCCCGACGCCGAACTGCCCGCCTGACCCACCCCGGTCACCCGGTCCGCCGCCTCACCCGTACGCCCCGAACGGGGCCCACGCCGTCCGGCAGCCAAGTCCGCCGGATCCCCCGCTCCGCCCCCGACCCACCCGAGCAGCCCGGGCCGCCGCCCACTCCCCCACGGCGGCCCGGGCCCCACAAGGAGGAACTGCCATGACCTACCCCACGACCATCGACTACTACGCCCCGGTCGTCGCCGACCATTCCATCCGGATCGCCGCTCCCCTCGTGCGGATCTGGCGCCTGCACACCGACATCGCCTCCTGGCCCACCTGGCAGCACGCCATCACCGAGGCCCGGTTCGACGGCCCCGTCGCGCCCGGCGCGACCTTCCACTGGGCGACCGCGGGCCTGACCATCGACTCCACCATCTACGCGGTCGACGCCCGGCACCGCATCGTGTGGGGCGGACCCGCGCACGGCATCACCGGCGTGCACGAGTGGACGTTCACCGAGGACGGCGACTGCGTCGTGGTCCGCACCCGCGAGTCCTGGGCCGGCGCTCCGATCGACGCCGACCGGGACAACCTCGCCGCGGCGCTGGACGACTCGCTCAGGTCCTGGCTCGACGCCCTGAAGAAGGCGGCGGAGTCGGCGACGCGGTAGGTCCTGCCGGACACCGATCCTCGGGTCTTACGCCGAGTGCTGGTACGCCGAGTACGTGAGATAGCCGTTGTCGCCGCCCTGGAAGTACGTCGCGTCGTCGGCGGGAGCGATGGGGAGACCGGTGCGCAGACGCTCCACCAGGTCGGGGTTGGCGATGAAGGCGCGGCCGAAGCTGATGAGGTCTGCTCCCAGGCTCAGCCAGTGGTCGGCGTCGGCCTGGCCGGTCTGCTTCGGGCCCATCGGCAGAACCGGATTCATGACGAGGGGACCGGACCACGTCCGGCGCAGCCCGAGAAGCGTCTCCTCGTCGGTGGTGGCCTCGAGGTGGACGTAGGCCAGGCCGAGCAGGGACAGCTCGGTCAGGAGCGCGGTGTAGAGCTCGGCGACGTCGGTCTCCTCGATGCCCCAGAAGGCGCCTCCGGGGGAGAGTCGGACCCCGGTGCGGTCCGCGCCGATGGCTTCGGCGGTCGCGGCGGCCGTCTCGACGGCGAACCGGATCCGGTTGCTCACCGAGCCGCCGTACCGGTCCGTGCGCAGGTTGGCGTTGGAGGAGAGGAACTGCGAGATCAGATAGCCGTTGGCGCCGTGCAGTTCCACACCGTCGAAACCGGCGTCCACGGCACGGCGCGCGGCGTCCGCGTACGACTGGACATGGTCGGGCACCTCGGCCGTGTCCAGGGCGCGCGGAGTCGGCGCAGGCAGCGGTCCGTTGGGGGTGAACACCTCGCCGACGGCCGCGACGGCCGAGGGGCCGACGGGCTGCATACCGGTGGTGTCAGGGTGCGAGACCCGTCCGCCGTGCATGATCTGGGCGAAGATCCGGCCGCCGTTCGTGTGCACCGCATCGGTCACCGGGCGCCACGCTGCCACCTGCTCGTCGGTGTGCAGCCCCGGCGTGCCGGGGTTGGACTGCCCGATCAGGTTCGGCTGCACTCCCTCGGTGACGATCAGGCCGGCCGTGGCCCGCTGGGCGTAATAGCGCGCCATCGACGGCGTCGCCAGACCACCCGCGGCGGCCCGGACACGGGTCATCGGCGCCATCACCACGCGGTTGGGCAGCGCCAGGGTGCCGAGCCGGTAGCCGGAGAAGAGGGTCGTCACGTCATGTCTCCTTCGTGATCCGTCGTGCCCGGATGGGGTCACGACGGTTACGCTAAAACCTGACATTGACGTCAGAGGCAAGGGTTGTGCTCCGGATCACAACCGGGAGGGGCAGCATGCGTATCGGTGAGCTCGCGGCACAGGCCGGAGTCAGCGTCAGGTCCCTGCGCTACTACGAGGAACAGGGCCTGCTCTCGAGTACCAGAAGCGCCAGCGGGCAGCGGCACTACACGGAGAGCCACGTCGAGCGCGTCACGTTCCTCCAGCGGATGTACGCCGCGGGCCTGTCCAGCCGGACCATCTCCGAACTGCTGCCCTGCGTCGACTCGCCCAGCGAGGAGACGTCCGACGCCGCGCTGGAACGGATGGCCGAGGAGCGCGATCGGCTCTCGGAGCACATCGAGGACCTCATCCGCACCCGGGAAGCCCTCGACACCTTGATGGCCACGAACCGGGCCCACCGAAGGCGCCTGAAGTCGGCCGCGACGGGCTGACCCCGGGCCGGAGGCCGGACTGCGTATCGCGATCGAGCGGCGCGGACGGCCCCTAGTCGTCCAGGTCGGCGTACTGCAAGTCGTGGTCCGAGTACGCGCTGGGACGCACGCGGTGCTCGAGCGGGACGATCCCTCGCAGGAAGATGTAGTCGAACTTGGTGTGCCAGTCCGTGGTTGTCTCGCAAGTGCCGACGGGCGAAGCGGAGGGATGACACTGGGGGTCCGCGTCCGCGGCCAGCGCCCACATCCGGGCGAGTTCGGAAGCGTCCGGCACAGCGTTGAAGTCACCGACCACGATGGCGCGGTCGTGTCGCGCGACCTCAGCGGCCAGCACGCCGACCTGAGCCGCCCGGACCTCCTCCTGACGTCGATGGGCGAGGTGGGTGTTGAAGACCCGGGTCGGTTGGCCGCCCACCAGTGTGGTGACCGCCATGTACCCACGGTCCTCGGACCCTCCTTCGGGGTACTCCACGCTGACGCGGTCCGTCATCGGTGCCGCCGAGAGGACCGCCTGGCCGTAGGCCCCCGGACTCCACGGCACTCCCCCGCAACGGCCCCAACTCCTGAGAACCGTCCCGTACTCGACGTGGTAGACCAGCCCGTGAAGGCTCTCCAGATACTCCCGGATCCTCTCGACGTCCCGCACGCACGCTTCTTGCATGCCGATGACCTGGGGCGCGTACGCGGCGATCTCCGCAGCCCGGTCGACGTTGCTCACCTCGCACGGGTTGCAGATGTTCCACGTCATGACCCGGTTCGGTGCGACATCCTTGACGGCTTCGACGGGCATCGACCTGGCGAAGAGGCCGCCGCTCGGTGCACTGGGGCCGACGAGCACCATGCAGGCGACGATCACGGCGCCCGCGAACAACCGCGTGCCCCTTCCGAACACCGTCGCCTCCTCGATCCCGATGCCCACGGCATCTGACGTCTCCTTACAAGAGGTTATGGGACGGGGTTGTCGGCAGCACCCGCTTCCGCCTCTTCACCAGGCTCTTGGCCCGGCCCCGGCGCCGGGCCCGAATCCGCCATCACCGAGCCGACGTTGCCGTACGTGGACCACGCGCCAATGCTTGAACCTGCTCGGAACTGCTCTCTATCGAGCACGTATTGACATGAACCGTCGAAGCCCGCAGAGTCATGCCCCGACAGTCCCCACAGTGCCCCGGCAGTGATGCAAGCCACCCCAGCGAGGAGTGTTGCCGTCATGTCCGAAACACCCGCTGTCTCCCGCCGACTGCTCCTCGGCGGAGCCGTCGCCACCGGCGCGGCCGCGGTCGGGATGGCCTCCGCGGCTCCGGCTGCGGCCGCCGCGACCGAGCAGGCGCCCCGCCGCCGTCCCGGACAGAAGTCGATGATCGGAGTGCCGTTCGAGGCCCACAGAACCGTCCGCGTCGGTGTCATCGGGCTCGGCAACCGTGGCAGCGGCATGGTCGAGGGCTGGGCGGCCGTGCCCGGCTGCACCGTGACCGCCGTCTGCGACATCCGCGCCGACCGCGCGCGCCGCGCCGCCGACCGGCTGGTGAGCAAGGGCAAGCCCCGCCCCGCCGAATACGGCGGATCAGCCGACTCCTACGCGCGGATGCTCCGGCGCGACGACATCGACCTGGTGTACGTCGCCACGCCGTGGGAGTTCCACTACGAGCACGGCAGGGCCGCCCTGCTGAGCGGCAGGCACGCGGTGGTGGAACTCCCCATCGCGACCGAACTGCGCCAGCTGTGGGACCTGGTCGACACCTCCGAGCGCACCCGCAGGCACCTGCTCCTCGCCGAGAACTGCAGCTACGGCCGCAACGAACTGGCCATGCTGAGGATGGCGCACGCCGGCCTGTTCGGCGACATCACCAACGGCCACGGCGGCTACCTCCACGACCTGCGTGAACTCCTGTTCTCCGACACCTACTACACCGACTCCTGGCGGCGCCTGTGGCACACCCGCAGCACCGCGTCCCTCTACCCCATGCACGGGCTGGCGCCGATCGCGGCCGCCATGGACATCAACCGCGGCGACCGGATGACCACCCTCGCCGCCACCGCGACCGCCCCGAAGGGACTCGCCGACTACCGCGAACGCTTCGTCCCGCGCGACCACCCGTCCTGGAAAGAGACGTACATCAACGGTGACCTGGTCACCTGCCTCATCGAGACCGACAAGGGCAGGATCATCCGGGCCGAGCACGAGGTGAGTTCACCCCGGCCGTACAGCAGGATCAACAGCCTCGCCGGGAGCCGGGGCATCGTCGAGGACTACACCGGGCCCGCCCCGACCGGCGCACGTGTCTATCTCGAACCGGACCACGGCGGCCACACCTGGCGCGACTTCGCCGACTACCGCAAGGAGTACGACCACTGGCTGTGGCAGAAGGTCGGTGACGACGCCGCGAACAACGGCGGCCACGGCGGCATGGACTACGTCCTGCAGTGGCGCACCGTCCAGTTGATGCGCGCGGGGCTGGTGCCCGACATCGACGTGTACGACTCGGCTGCCTGGTGTTCGGCGGTCCCGCTGAGCGCGGCGTCCCTGGCGAGGAACGGCCGCCCGGTCGAGATCCCGGACTTCACCCGCGGCGCCTGGGCCGGCAAACGCCCCGGACTCGACTCCGGCCCCACCGACATGCCACCCGTCGGCTGATCCCACGCCGGGCCGCGCCGGTGCCCTTCGGTCGGCGCGGCCCGGGCTCGGCATGGGCGTGCCCGGGCGTCGACGTCCTGGGCCGCGGTCGGGTCAGAGCGCCGATCAGGGTGAGCCCTCAGACCCGGCGTCGCCGGACAGCGCCTGCTCGGCCCAGATAGTCTTCCCCCGCGGGCCGAACCGCGTCCCCCATGCCTGGGCCAACTGCGCGATGATGAACAGGCCTCGCCCGCCCTCGTCGACCGTGCCGGCGTGGCGCAGGTGTGGGGTGGCCGAGCCGGCGTCACGCATCTCGCAGGTCAGGGTGCGGTCATGGATGAGTCGCAGTTCCATCGGTGGACTGCCGTACCGGATGGCGTTGGTCACGAGTTCGCTGACGATGAGCTGGATGTTGTAGGCGGTCTCGTCGTCGATGTTCCACGCGGCGAGTTGCCGGCGCGCACGGCGTCGGGCGTCGGCCACGGCCGCCGGGTCGGGGTCGAGCGGCCATGCGGCGCAGCGGTCGGCGGGGAACGCCCGGGTGCGCGCGACGATCACCGCGGCGTCACTGACGCGCAGATCGGCCGGCAGAGCATAGACCAGGGCGTCGCCGAGTTCCTGGAGCGGGCGGTCGGCGTAGTGGGACACCGCGGCCAACGGGCCCGGGAATTCGGCCAGATACGAAGTGAGGAGCGGGTCACTGGCGAACACCAGGACGCTGCCGGCCGGAACGTCGAACTCGACGGCCGCGAAGGGCGCGCCCTCCGTACTCCCCAGCCTGGGCCCGGCCGGTGCGCCGGAGAGGGACACCGACCCGTCCGGACGTACGACCAAGGGGGCCAGCCCGCCGGCCGCCGCCATCGTGCACGTGCCGGTCAGAGGGTCGTGGACCGCGTACACACAGTCGGCGGTGAGCGCTTCTTGGCGCAGCGGATCGCCGAGCGGGAGGTGGGCCCGTTCAGTGGCAAGGCGCCCCGCCGTGTCGTGCAGACGGGCGAGCAGTTCGTCGGGGGTGAGGTCGAACACCGACAGGGAGCGTACGGCGGTGCGGAGCTGGCCCATGATCGCGGCTGCGTGCACACCGCGTCCCGACACCTCGCCGACAGCGATGGCGGTGCGGGCGCTGGACAGGGTGGTGGTGTCGTACCAGGCGCCGGGGTCGGCACCCGTGAGGGAGAGGTAGGCGGTCTCCAGCCATGCGTGGGCTTCAGGCCGACGGGGCAGTATTTGGCGCTGCACCGTGGCGGCGATCGTGTGTTCACGGGTGTAGCGCCGGGCGTTGTCGATGCACAGTGCGGTGTGCGTGGCCAACTCGACGGCGAACGCGCGGTCGTCCTCGTCGAAGGCCGGCGAGTGCTCCGTGCGGTACAGGCTCACGATCCCGAGGGCGGCGTCGCGCAGCGTCAGGGGAACCACGAGGAGCGAATGCGCTCCGGCTGACCGGATCGCCTCCGCGAGTGCGGGATCGGCGTCCAGCCACGAAGTGTCCTGTTGCAGCTGGACCACCCTCGGGCTCAGGTCGGTCAGGGCCTGGGTGAAGGGCGTGGGACCGGCGAGGCGGCGGACGTCGCCCACCGCGCGGGCATGCGGCGGCCTGATACCGGCGCCGTGCAATGCGGTGCGTATGACCAGCGTGCCGGTGGGCGGCGGGGCGAAAGGGGGATCGTCGCCGCGGAGCACGGCGTCCACCACGTCCACGACGGCGACGTCGGCGAACGCGGGGACCACGGCCGCGGCGAGCTCCTCGCCGATCAAGGCCGGCTCCATCGTGCGTCCCACCCGCTCCCGCACCACGTCGAGCATTCTGGTGCGGGCCAGTCCTCTCTCGCGTTCGGTGACGTCGACCGACGTGACCGCCACCCCGAGCACCGACCTCTGCGAGCCTTCCAGGCGCAACGCGCTGACCTCGAAACTCCGCTCCTGCGCATCCCCCGCGACATGCGCCCGGACGATGCGTTGCCGCACGGGGACCCCGGTGTCGAGTACTCCTCTCAGCACCGCCTCCACATCGTCATCCACGAGGCCGTAGACCTCGCGGACCGGGCGCCCCCTGAGGTCGTCCATGGACACGTTCCGCATGAGCGGAGTGGTGGTGTTGACACGCAGCACCCGCAGGTCCGTGTCGATGAGGTGGAGCCCTACCGGGGACTGCGTGAACAGCGCCTCCAGCATCAGGGCGGCCGCCTCGTCGACCGGCCCGCCGGGATCCCTGTCCGTCACGGGACCCACCTCCGAGGTACTGCGATCGCCCGGGGGTACGGCTGCCCCATGTCCCAGCGTGCTCCACGGTCGGCGGGACCGCACCCGCAGATGTCTCCCTTGCCGACATCATGGGCTCTGCCGCCCACCGATCTTGGACCCCGCGGCAGGCGAGGTCGCGGAGCTCCACTGGCCCGAGTCAGGCCAGTGGTCGTCCGGGACAGGGACGTAATGCGCTCCTACGGCCTTCCTGCCTCGGGCTTCCATCCCCACGCGGTGAGCATGCCGGCCGACAGCGCGGCGCACTCCTGCGAGCCCAGGTACCTGATCGCCGTATCGATACCCGCGTCGTCGACCAGGCCGGTGGCGAGCATCGCCGCCCTGCTCCGCTCCCAAGTGTCCGCCCAGAAACGGCTGATGGGACTGCCGGGCACCAGCGGCGGCACGTGGATCTCGGCGGCGACCGGCACGAGCCCCGCCCCGCGCAACAGCTGTGGATACGACGGCACCCAGGAGACGTCGGTCCCGATGGTGGCCCGCAGCCCCTGCCACATCGCCCGCATCACCGCGGTGTACGGCGTGCCGGGCGCCCGGTCACTCGTCAGGTCGACCGCGTCGCTGAGCACCAGCAAACCGCCCGGCGCGACCAGTTCGGCGAGCCTGGTGATCAGCCGGTCGTGCTCGGCCAGGTGCATCAGCACGAACCGCGCGTGGACGAGCCGGAACGTGCCGCGGACGGAATCCGGGGCCGTGAGGTCGGCTTCCAGCACATCCAGCCCGGGCGTGGGCCGCTCGGTGAGGAAACGTACGTCCCGGTCCACGGCCAGCACGCCGTCCACCCCGGCCTCGCCCAACAGCCGACGGGAGACCGTGCCCGTTCCGGCACCGACATCCAGGCAGCGCCAGCCGGGGCCGACCCCCAGCGCCCGCAGCCGCCCCATGGTGATGTCGTCGTAGGCCAGTGCACCGAAGTCGATACGCTCGCCCTCCCCCGCCTGCTCGGGACGGAAGACATCCTCGCCGTAACGGCCACCGCCGGACGCGCCCCCTCCCGGCGCGGCAGTCACGCCGCCGCCCGCGCGTCACCGAGCGTACGACCGGGCTCACAGGGGTCCGTGCCCCGCGCCCGAGCGGCGAGGATGGCGTCGTCGAACGGCTTCATGACCGACCTCCTCGCGCAGTCGAGCGATACCGGGGCGGCCCGCCTCGTGGCCTCCGTTCCACCGATCCTCCACCTCAGGCCGCCTGCGCCGCACAGGCGCGCCGGGCCCCGAGCCGAACGGCCCAAGCAGGCCGCTGCTCGAAACGGCCTCGGCACGGGTGCTCGGCGCGGCTGCCTCTCAGCGAATCAATGCACTGGACGCCCGGATCGCGTAGTCCGCGCGAGCAGCACCGCCGCTCCCGCCGCCGCGCCCGCGACCCCCAGTACTCCGGCGACCTTCGTGCCCTCGGAGGACAGGAAACTGCGGGAGGAACGCCAGGACAGCGCGGACCAGGTCGACTGGGCCGACAGCACCGACCCGGTGCTCAGCCACGACCCGAAGGACAGCAGCGACAGGCTGGAACCGATCGAGCCGACCGACAGCGCGCTGCCGATCGAGCCGATGGAGAGGGCCGACCCGACGGAGCCGATGGACAGCACCGATCCGACCGAACCGATCGACAGCACGGAGTCCTGCGACCACAGGGACAGAACTGCATGGGTGGCGCCGACGGAGGCGCCCGGACGGTTCGGGGCCTGGGCCTGGTACGGCTTGCGCATGGCAGCATCCTGCCCGCGAACCCCGGACCGTGCCAACCGGACCGAACCGGCCTCACCCCCGCGTCCTCCGGTACGGCCGACGGTACGGAGAGGGCGCCCAGAGCAGACGTGCCCCCGTCATCCTCGCGATGGCGCGCAGATGGGGTCCCGTGTTTCCGATGAACCAGACCGAACGATCGGCGTGCGGCCACACATAGGCCGGCACGCCGTCATCGAGGAGGGAGGTCAGCCGCGGCTCCTCGAGTGCCTCGGCCGCGAACTCGTAGAGCGCGGGAAGACGCGGGGCGATCAGGCCGTAGTCGAGCATGCGGGCGAGGGCGTGCTCGGCGAGGACGACTTCGTCGAGGGACCCGGCCACCGGGTACTCCCTCGGGAACGACCGGCCGAGGTCGAGGAACATCTTGACGCTCCGGTGGCGCGGGTCCACCAGCCTGGGGCCGAGGAAGGCCAGCCGTCGCCCCAGCGCGAGGCGCGGATTCGCCAGCATGGCATGGGTGTAAAGAACTCGAATCAGCGCGACGTTCATCATGAATCGCTCTACTTCGAGTTCCTCGGACGCCAGGCCTTCATACTTCAGATAACCCGCGACAATGCTGGCGTTATGCGCCCGGTACCACCGGGTCGGCGACGGTTCCGCAATGAAATCCATCCAGTACCAAACACTGTGGCCGCCGGCATTTCCTGAATTGCCGGCGGCCAAGAGACCTGCCTCGACCTTGTCCCGCAGCAGCATTTCATTGACCTTGCGCCACCACGGGCTGCCGGCCGCAGCCGCGGTCTCCGGCTCCAGCACTCCGCGAGCGGCCGACCAGCGCATGAAGCTCAACTCGGCGTACCCGTATCGGGAGAAGCCGCCCGGCACCGCGTCATAGAACTCACGCGCCAGCGCAAGACGTTCAGCCGTGTCGCTCCGCGCGAGTTCCACCCGCTGCCGTGCGCGAGCGGCGGCGTCAGTCACGGTGACCCATCGGGATCGGCATCATGCAGAAACCTCATGAATTCGAGGACCGGATCGTTTGCGCATTGTTTTCCGCTGATCGCACTCTAAGCCTCGTCCGCGGCGTCCGTCCCGTCCGGGACGTGCGTCTCCTCGATCGGCGGCATGAACGCCCGCAGCCACCGTTCCGTCTGGGCGACGTGCGCCTGCGCGGCTCCTGCCGCGGCGACGGGGTCGCGGTCGGCGATGGCGGTGGCCAGGACGCGGTGGTCGTCGTCGCTCTTCCTGCGCAGTTCGGGGCCTTCGGGCAGGGTGAAGACCTGGTACTTGCGGGAGCGGGCGCGGAAGACCGCCAGGAGGGTGGCCAGGGTGGGATTGCCGCCGACGCGTGCGATCTCGGCGTGGAAGCGGTGGTCGAGTTCGGATGCCTTGGTGGGGTCGCTCGTGGCCTCCATGTCCTCGATGAGCGAGAAGAGCGTGCGCACCGCCTCCGGTGTGCACCGGGCCGCCGCCTGGGCGGCGACGTGGGCCTCGAGGACGCGCCGGATCTCGTAGACCTCCAACAGGCCCGACAGCGGGAGGAGTTCGAGGGTCAGGGAGAGGCTGCCGATCACGTCCTCGGGTCTCAGTTGTGAGACGTAGGTGCCCGAGCCGTGCCGCGGTTCGATGACGCCGAGGGCGGCGAGCATCCGTACGGCCTCGCGCAGCGATCCCCGTGAGACGCCCAGTTCCTCACAGAGGTCGCCCTCGGGCGGAATGCGCTCGCCCGGACCGAGGCGCCCCGACGCGATCATGTGCCGTAGGCCGTGGAACGCCTTCTCGACTGCGGACATCCGTCCCTCTTCCTCCCCTGACGGGCACGCGATCATGCCGCGGCCCCCTCGGAGCACTGTAGCGAGGTGTGGCGAGTCATCAGATGTGTCGGATGCATACCGCCCGGAAGTCATCTGATGACTTTCACTGTACGACCCTTGTTTCCGCCGGAGAAGGTGTGCAGGATGCCGAGTCATCAGATGTGTCCGGCGGAGTCCGACCTTCCGTCGGCCCGCCCCTGCCCAGATCTGGAGTCCTGTGAGCGAGACCGAGGTGACCACGGCGCCGCGCCCTCTGCTGCTGGCGGACGGCCGGCCCGCCGACCGGGCGTGGTCGCTGGATCCTGCCCTCAAGCACCTGAACCACGGCTCCTTCGGGGCGGTTCCACTGGAGGCGCAGGAGCGGCAGGAACTGCTGCGTGTGGAGATGGAACGCTCGCCCGTGGTGTGGTTCCCGGCACTGCCCCAGCGGCTCGCCGCCACCCGTGTCGAGCTCGCCGACTTCCTGCGCATCGACCCCGGGGACCTCGCCCTGGTGCCCAACGCCAGCGCCGGCGCCAGCGTCGTCTATGCCGCTCTCGCCCTCCGCCGGGGCGGGGAGATCGTCGTCACCGACCACGGCTACGGGGCTGTGACCATGGGTGCCGAGCGGCTTGCACGTCGGTGGGGCGGCCGGGTCCGTACCGCCCGGGTGCCGCTCGGCGCAGACGCGGATCAGGCCTACGAGGCCGTGATCGACGAACTCGGCGAGGCCACCGAGCTCGTCGTCGTCGACCAGATCACCTCGGCGACCGCGCGGCGGCTGCCCGTGGAACGCATCGGGGCGGAGGCCCGGCGGCGCGGCATCCCCGTCCTCGTCGACGGCGCGCACGCGCCCGGGCTTCTCGCCGCCCCACTCGCCGACGCGACCTACGACGTCTGGACCGGCAACCTGCACAAGTGGGGCTGCGCCCCGCGCGGCACCGCGGCGCTGGTCGCCCGCGGCCCGCTGCGCGAGCGGCTGTACCCGCTCATCGACTCGTGGGCCGCGGCCGATCCCTACCCCGACCGGTTCGACCAGCAGGGCACCATCGACGCCACCGCCTACCTGGCCGCGCCGACATCCCTCGCTTTCATCGAGCGCACCTGGGGCTGGCCCGCCGCCCGCCGCTACATGGACGACCTGGCCGACTACGGCGCCCGTGTCATCGGCGCCTCATTCGCCGAACTGACCGGCGCGGACACCCCGGTCGACGTCGGCATGCCCGTGCCCGGGATGCGCCTGGTGCGCCTCCCGGACGGACTCGCCACCGACCGCATCGAGGCCGACGCACTGCGCGACCGGGTGGCCCTCGAACTGGGCGTGGAGGCGGCGTTCACCAGCTTCGACGGCGTCGGCTACATGCGCCTGTCCGCCCACGTCTACAACACAGCCGCCGACTACGAGTACTTCGCCGAGGAATGCGTCCCCGTCCTCGGCAGGTGGGCACGAGAAAACTGAAGGAAGAGGTCAGCACAATGAGAAGAAGGACGGCAGCTCTCGCGCTCGGCACCGCCGCCGCGATGGTCCTGACCGGCTGTTCCACCATGAGCCCCGAGGCGAGCGGAACAGTCACCCTCAACATGGTCGAGAGCCTGACGAACCCGACCCGCACCGACCTGCTCAAGGACCTCATAGCCGACTTCGAGCAGCAGAACCCCAAGATCAAGGTCAACCTGGTCTCCCCGCCCACCGAGCAGGCCGACCAGAAGCTCCAGCAGATGCTCCAGTCCGGCAGCGGGGTGGACGTCCTGGAGGTACGCGACATCACCGTCGGGCCCTGGTCGAACAACGGCTGGCTCCACGACATGAAGAAGGACCTCGACGGCTGGAAGGGCTGGGAGGCGATGACGGAGAACGCCGTCAACGCCTCGCAGGACGCCAAGGGCAGGACGTACTTCGTCCCGTACGGCTTCTACGGCCTGAGCCTCTTCTACCGCACCGACCTGATCAAGGAAGCGGGCTTCAGCAAGCCGCCGGCGACCTGGGCGGAACTCGTGGAGCAGGCCTCCGCCATCCACGACCCGGCCAAGCGCCGCTACGGCTACGCGTTCCGCGGCGGCGCCAACTCCAACAGCAACGCCACCGCCGCCATCGAGGCCTACCTCGCCGACCAGGTCGACCCGGCCAACGGCTTCAAGCTCAGGAGCGGCCGTACGATCTTCTCCGCCCCCGAGGCGGAGGACGCCATGGAGAACTACCTCAAGCTCTTCAAGCAGGCGTCGCCCAAGTCGTCCGTCTCCTGGGGCTACCCGGAGATGGTCGAGGCCTTCTCCAACGGTTCGACGGCGTTCCTGCTCCAGGACCCCGAGGTGATCGCCACGGTCTCGGAGTCCAAGTCGATCTCGAAGGGCCAGTGGGGCACCGCGCCGCTGGTGGCCGGGCCGGGCGGCAAGACCGTGCAGCCGCTGGCCACGGCCGGGTGGGGTGTCGCCAAGGGCAGCGGGCACAAGGCCGAGGCGGTCAAGCTGGTCGAGTTCCTCTCGCAGGGCGAGGCGTCGACGACGTTCACCAAGAAGAACAGCCTCGTGCCCATCCTCAAGTCCGCGACCAGCGACCCCTTCTACAAGACCGGCCCCTGGTCGAGCTACGTCACCATGACCGAGCAGCCTGACAAGTACCTGGTCGTCACCCAGCCGCGCGGCGTGACCTGGTGGGCCGAATGGCAGCAGAGGGCGGACGCCGACGTGCAGAAGCTGATCCTGGGCAAGACGACGCCCAAGGAGCTGCTCGCCGGCTGGGACGCGTACTGGACCGAGAAGTGGCAGCAGGAGCAGTAGGCATGTCCGTCACGTCCACACCTACGGCGAAGACGACGGGGCCGGGCAGGGGGGAGACCTCCCGCAAGCGAGGTCTCGCCCAACGGGGCGGCCGGAGGCGGGAGTTCACCACCCGGCGCGGCCTGCAGATCGCCGCCTTCATGGCACCGGCCGCGGTCTTCGTAGCGGTCTTCACCTACTACCCCATGATCGCGGGCGGCCAAATGGCCTTCCGTAACTGGAAGTTGACCGACCTCACCGACACCTCATGGGTCGGGCTGAAGAACTTCAGCGACGTATTCGCCGACCCCGCCTGGGGCACCGTACTGGGCAACACCGGGGTCTGGGTGGTCGGCTCGATCGTCCCCCAGCTGGTGATCGGCTTCGCCCTCGCCCTGTGGCTGCGCCGGCGCTTCCGTTTTCGTGGCCTCTATCAGGCGCTGATCTTCTTCCCGTGGGCGATCTCCGGGTTCCTCATCGGCATCCTGTTCCGCTGGCTGTTCAACAGCGAGTTCGGCGTCGTCAACGACCTGCTGCAGAAGGCCGGTCTGATCGACGAGCCGATCGCCTGGCTGGCGGATCCGAAGACGGCCATGGTGGCCGTACTCATCGCGAACATCTGGTACGGCGTCACCTTCTTCGCGATCATGATCCTGGCCGCCCTCCAGTCGATCCCCGACGAGCTCTACGAGGCGGCGGCGCTGGACGGCGCGAGCAAGTCACGCACGCTCTTTCAGATCACCATCCCGTACATCCGCACCACGCTGGCCCTGACCGTGCTTCTGCGGGTGATCTGGATCTTCAACTTCCCCGACCTGATCTTCGGCATGACCGGCGGCGGGCCGAACAACGAAACGCACATCGTGACCACCTGGATGATCAAGATCACTCAGCAGGGCGACTACGGCAGGGCCTCCGCGCTCGGTCTCCTCGTGGTGGCCGCGCTGCTGGTGTTCGCGGTGTTCTTCCTCATGGCCACGCGCGACAAGAAGGGGGTGCGGTCGTGATCGGCAAGGAGTCCACGGTCGGCCGCGTCGTCAAGTTCACGTTCCTCGGCGTGTGGCTGCTCTTCACCGTCTTCCCGCTCTACTGGATCACCGTCACCTCGCTCAAGGCACCCGGCGACATCTTCCACTTCCCGCTCGCCTACTGGCCCGAGCGCTTCTCCCTGGAGAACTACAGCGGCCTGTTCGGCACGGCCGACTTCGGGACGTACCTCACCAACAGTCTCGTCGTCTCCACCGTGGCGGGCGCGATGGCCACGGTGATCTCGATGCTCTCCGCGTATGTGCTGGCCCGGTTCGAGTTCCGCACGAAGTCCGCGCTGCTGATGGCCGCCCTGGTGACCCAGATGATCCCCTCGTTCATCGCGCTCGGGCCGCTCTACCTGCTGATGACCGACCTGAAGCTGGTCGACAACCGCTTCGGCCTGACCCTCGTCTACATCGCGGTGTGCATCCCCTTCTGCACGGTGATGCTCCGCGGCTTCTTCGAGAACATCCCGGACGCGCTGGAGGAGGCCGCCATGATCGACGGCCTGTCCCGGTTCGCGGCGCTGTTCCGCGTCCTGTTGCCGGTGATGCGGCCGGGCATCGTCGCCGCCTTCATCTTCAACTTCGTCAACTGCTGGAACGAGCTGTTCCTGTCCGTGACGCTCATGAACAGCGACAGCAACAAGACCGTGCCCACGGCCCTGAACGGCTTCATCTCCAGCTTCAACATCGACTGGGGCTCGATGTCCGCGGCGGCCGTGCTCACGATCCTGCCCACCATGCTCCTCTTCGCCTTCGCCAGCCGGCACATCGTCCAAGGCCTCACCTCGGGGGCGGTGAAGGGCTGAGAGAGCGGCGGTCCGGCCTGACGGGGCGAGTCGCGGGAATGGTTGCGGGCTCGCCCCGCGTTGCCACGACCATGACGACGAACACGCCGCAGCAGCCCGAGGTGCTGCGCTACACGGCCTTCTCGAGCACCGCCGACGGTGGAAACCCCGCCGGCGTCGTTCTGGACGCCAGTGCCCTGGACGACCACGACATGCTGGCCATCGCCGCCGACCTCGGATACTCGGAGTCCGCGTTCCTGACCGCGCCCCCGGAGGGTCTCGCCGGCCAGGCCGGACGGGCGTACACCATCCGGTACTTCAGCCCCAAGGCCGAGGTGCCGTTCTGCGGGCACGCCACCGTCGCGACCGCCGTCGCGCTCGCCGAACGGATCGGCTCCGGGGAGTTGGTGTTCGCGACGCGCGCGGGAACCGTGCCGGTGGAGGTCACCGAGGAGGGCGGGACGATCAGGGCCACGCTCACCAGCGTCGAGCCGCGCATCGAGGAGATCGCGGACGCCGACCTCACGGAGGCCCTCGCCGCGCTCGACTGGCCCGCCGCCGATCTGGACCCGGCCTTCCCGCCCCGTGTCGCCTTCGCCGGCGCCCGCCATCTCGTTCTCGCGGCGGCGACGCGCGCCCGCCTCGCGGATCTCAGGTACGACTTCACTCGCCTCGAAGCCCTGATGCACCGCCTGGACCTGACCACGGTTCAACTGGTGTGGCGGGAGTCCCCCACCGTGTTCCACGTCCGTGACCCCTTCCCCGTCGGCGGCGTCGTCGAGGACCCCGCGACCGGCGCCGCGGCCGCCGCGTTCGGTGCGTACGCCCGCGAGCTGGGCCTGGTCGAGGAGGACACCGTCCTCACGCTGCACCAGGGCGCCGACTTGGGCCGCCCTGGTCAACTCACCGTGACGCTGCGCGCGGGTGACCCGCGGGTCCGAGTCGGTGGCGCGGGGACACGCATCGGCTGAAGCACCTCACAGGCCCTCCCTCGCCGGGTTCATCTCCGGCACGGGAGGGCCTTTTTGCTTCGAGGCCTCTGGCCCTACAGGCGGACGATTGGGTTAATTCCGGAGCAGTACAAGCATTTCAGCACCTGCGAACCTTCACCGTTCGTGCACAATTTGCGCGTCGCGGCGAGTGTGAAGGTGCAGCGTCATGTGTGCACCGGCCGCGACCCTGCCGTCCGAGAGAAAGACAACGAGAGTGCGACAGATCCTCAGCAGGGCATTGGCCGTGGCCGCCACCACAAGCGCCCTGTCCCTGTGCGGCACATGGGCGTTCGCGGCCCACGATCCACAAGGCACGGAGACGGATGCGCCCGTCGCGCCGTCGAGCCGTGCGTTCCAGTGGGACTTCCCGGACGAGCCGTTCGACGTCAAGCAATTTGACGCCATGCACTCCAAGGTCGAAGACACCATGTCCCGGTTCGACAAGATGCGGGGACAGGACCGGCAAGGCACGTCCGGGCACCACACAGGCGAACCGTCCACGCACGACCGGGGGGAGTCGCACGGCCCGCGGGAAGCATCCGGATACGGACCCGAGGAACCGTCCGGGTACGGGCCGTCGGAACCGTCGGGGTACGGCCACGATGAACCGACCGGGTACGGCCCGGACGAACCGACCGGGTACGGCCATGACGAACCGGCCGGATACGGCCCGGACGAACCAGCGGGGTACGGCCGGGACGAACCAGCCGGATACGGCCCCGAAGAGCCGCCGACGTCTCCGCCTCCGCACACCACCCCTCCGGCCTCACCCTCGCCGACGCCAACCAGGCATGCACCCGAGAAGCCGATCCCCGCAGGGGAGTTGCCCGACACCGGCATCAATGGGGGTGTCCTGGCCGCAACGGCCGGCGGCGGAGCCCTGCTGGCCGCTGGAACCTTCCTGTACCGGCGAGGCCGGGCGGCGTCCCGCCGCTAGCGCATCACCAGCCGGACGCCATCGCGGCGGCGTGGAGCCGATGTCTGCTCCGCGCCGCCGCGGGTGTGTGCACCAGCAGCCGCGCTGCCTCCACGCGCACGCCCACTCCCCCTCCACCGGCCTGGAACTCATCGCCCCCGCAGGGAGCTCGCCGTCGCTCCGGTGCGTTCGCGGAGCAGGATGCGCAGGGTGTTGGCGTGTTCGTAGCCGACTTTGCGGGCGATCGCTTCGAGGGGGAGGTCCGTGGTCCGCAGCAGGTGCGAGGCGTGCTCGACGCGTAGGTCCTGGACGAAACGGACGGGGGAGGTACCGAGCGTGCGACGCACGATGCGCTGGAGCGTGCGTTCGCTGACGCCGAGGGTGCGTGCCGCGTCGGCGATCGAGATCGGCTGGTCCAGGTGCGCCCGGGCCCAGCGCTCGAAGGCCGCCAGCGTGGGGTCGCTCTGCGCGAGGGCCGAGGTGATCGTGTACGCCGCCTGCGACGGCCGCTCGTCGACGACGAGGTAGCGGGCGACCAGATCCGCGAGGGCCGGGCTGCTCATCCGTACGATCGCGAGCGCGAGGTCGACGTGCCCGAACGCCGCGCCGGCCGTGGTCACCCCGTCGGACATGGTGACCATGCGGGTCTCGTCGACGGTCACCGCCGGGTAGCGCTTACGGAAGTACGGCGCGAGCCACCAACTCGTCGTGGCCCGCCGCCCGTCCAGCACCCCCGACTCGGCCAGCAGGAACGTGCCCGTACAGGCGGACGCGATGGGGATGCGACGTCCGCGTGTCTCGGCCACCAGTCGCCGTACCGGCTCGGTGTCCGAACCCGACACATGGGCGATCAGCGCATCGGGCCGTCGCTCGGCCAGCGCGGGCACCAGCAGCAGGTCGGCGTCCTTGGCCGTGTCCATGGGGAGGGTCTCGACCACGTGCCCCGCTCCGGTGCGGATCCGGCGGCGAAAGCCGACCGTGGAGACCTTCCAGGCGGGCGGCGGTTTGGGGAGTTCCTCGCGCATGGCGTTCGCCCCGTCGATCACGTCGAGCAGGGCGGAGAGCCCGGAGTCGAACACACCGTCGTATGCCACCACAGCCACATCCATGACGGAAACGATATCGGACGCGTCGTTTCCGACGCTGGGCGAGGCGATTGCGGCGGCCTAGCTTTGTGGTGTCCGGACGACATCCGGTGCCCGGTACCAGCACCGAACGCTCACCGATGACCAGAGACAACCGCACGTTCGCCCATGACCACAGACAGGAATGCAGCATGACGAAGCTGGGGCTGCTGGCCCGGATCGAGGCCAGGCCGGAGTACGCCGAGAAGGTGGAGGCGCTGCTGCGGGACGCCGTCCAACTGGCGCAGCAGGAGGAGCACACCGTCACCTGGTACGCGTTCCGGCAGGGCGCGACCACCTTCGGGGTCTTCGACACCTTCGCCGACGAGCAGGGGCGTCAGGGACACCTGCAGGGAAAGATCGCCGCCGCGCTGATGGGGGCCGCCGAAACCATGCTCAGTGAGGCGCCGGACATCCGTCCGGTCGACCTCCTGGCGGTCAAGCTTCCCTGATCCCACCGCCGGCCGGCAGCGTCCTGACCCGCGCTGCCGGCCGGCACCCTCCGCACACCTGCGCATCGACCACGGTCCCGACCGGGCCGACCGAGGCAGACTTGAGGAAGAGAGACACCATGGCACAGCCCGCCACCAAGCGCGGCGGCATCAGCGGCGACGGGGTGCCGTCCGCCCGGTCCCGCTCACGTACGCACACCTGGCAACCGCCGACGAGCTACGCGGCCGCCGGCGCCCATACGGGCATCGAGCTGGCCCGTATGAGCCTGGACGGCCGTCTGCCCGAGGCCCCGATCTGCACGACCCTCGGATTTCGCCTGGTGGCGGTCGAGGAGGGGCAGGCCGTCTTCGAGGGCGAGCCCGGAGAACACCTCTTCAACCCCATGGGCACGGTCCACGGAGGCTATATGGCCACCCTCCTCGACTCCGCGCTCGGCACCGCCGTACTGAGCGCCCTGCCGGCCGGCCGCGCCTACACGACCGTCCAGCTCGGCGTGAACATGGTCAGGCCGGTGCTCGACACCACTCCCACGCTGCGTTGTGAGGGCACCGTCGTCCATGTCGGCCGCACGACCGCGACCGCTGAGGCGCGGCTCGTCGGAGCAGCCGACGGGAAGCTGTATGCGCACGGGACCGCCACCTGCGCCGTCTTTCCGCTGCCCGGCGCGGACTGAGGGAGCGTATGAACGAGGTGAACCGGACGACGGTCGTCAACATGAAAGGGCATCGCGACGACCCGGACTACGCGGACGTCGTCTACGTCGGCCGCGCGATGCGCCGGGGCGGATGGGACCTCGATGCCTCACCGCTCGCGAGTCCTTTCCGGCCCGGGCGGGACGGCACCCGGGAGGCGGTGATCGACAAGTACCGGGCCCATCTGCTGAGCCGTCCGGACCTGCTCGAACTGCTGCCCGCCCTGCGTGGCCGCAGGCTCGGCTGCTGGTGTGTCCCGCAGCCGTGCCACGCGCAGGTCATCGCCGAACTGGCCGACTCGCTCGCGCCGTAGAGCGCAGCTCCGGACGCGGGCAGGTCCAGGGCGCGGCCCGGTCCGTGTTTCACGCCTCCGCCACGAAGCGCTCAGCAACGCCCAAGGCGGCGGCCATGATGCTCAGCTGCGGATTCACCTCCGGGCAGCTCGGCAGCACGGACCCGTCGGCGATGAGCACACCGTGCACGCCACGCAGGCGCCCCTCGGCGTCGGCCGGCGACCGCTCCGGGTCCGTCCCGGCGGCGGCCGTACCCGTGGGATGGAACGCGGACATGTGCAGGTGCCGCGCGGTCACCGTGTCGAGCAGCGCCTCCAGTTGCTCGGGGGTACGGGCGCGTGGGGCGTGCGGGACGCCGGTGAGTACCTCCTCGGCGCCGGCGGCGAACAGCAGGCGGCCCATGGCGCGTTGGGCTCGGAGCAGGCGGCGGGCGTCGCGGGGCGCCAGGTCGTAGCGCAGCAGCGTGTGGTCCCGGCCGAGGACCCGGCCCGAGGGGCGGTCGGCGACCATGGCCCCGAGCGTCGCCAGTTGCTCGGTCTCCTCCACTTCGCGGCGCAGTTCGCGTCCGACGCCCGGCAGCACGAAGGAAGTCATGCCGGGGGGCGCAGCGGTGGCTTCGATCAGGATGCCGTCGGCGTGGAGTTCCTCCACGCCGACGCTCTGCAGGACCCCTTTCCAGCCGGTGACCGGGCGGCTGAAGCGGCCCGCGACGCTGATGGCCGGGTGCACGCTGAGGTTCCGGCCGATCCGGGGGTGACCGCCGAGGCCCGAGCGGCGCAGCAGCTGCGGGGTCTGCAGGGCGCCGGCGGCTACCACGACCAGGGAACTGAGGATCTCCAGTTCACTGCCGTCGGGGCGGCTGACCACCACTCCGGCGGCCCTGGGACCGCCGGGCCGATCGCGGTCGGTGAGGATCCGCAGGACACGGGCCCCCGTCATGATCGTGGCGCCGGCCGCACAGGCGTCCGGAAGCACGGACAGCTGGACGCTCTGCTTGGCGCCGGTGGGGCAGCCGACGACACACTGACACGAGCCGCGGCAGCCGGGGGCGTTGCGGCGCAGGGGCGCCGCGGCCCAGCCGAGCTCCTTCGCTCCGGCCAGGGCGAGCAGTCCGTTGTTGCCCAGGACGTCCAACGGCTGCCGTGCCACCCGAAGGGAGCGTTCCACCTCGTCGAGGCGTGTGTCGAAGCCCTCGGCGACGTCGAAGCCGTGGTGGCTCAGCCAGCGGGTGACGACGTGGTCCGGAGTGCGGTAGCAGGTTCCGGAGTTGACGACGGTGGTGCCGCCGACCGCGCGGCCGACGGGCAGGACCAGCGGCGGGTTCCCGAGGGCGATCGTGGCGCCGCCGTCCCGGTAGAGGTCGGTGAAGCGGTCGAGCGGAGCCCTCCGCCCGAACGACGCGGTGGTGTGGTGCTCCCCCTCCTCGGCCATGACGACTCGCAGCCCCGCGCGGGCCAGCGTCCGGGCGGCCATCGCGCCGCCCGCTCCCGATCCGACGACGACGGCGTCGGCGGTGGAACGGGTCGGCCACTCCCGCGAAGGGGTGCAGTCGAGCGGCGGATCGTCGGCGGCGACCACTGGGCTTGCGGGGCCTTGGTACGCCGTCCGTTCGGTACCGGCCGCCAGCAGCACCGGTACCTTCACCGCGTCCAGCAGGGGCAGCAGGGACCGGTGGGAGGCGAGCGACGCCATGACGTGCTCGCGTTCCGCAGGCCCGAGTGCGGGCAGCCGTCGGCCGGTGCGGGCGACGGCGTAGGCGTTGATGGCCTTGGTCGCGCCGTGTATCGCGGTGCGGGCGGGGGCAGGCATGGCTGCCAGGAGCGTCTCGAGGCGCCTTGGCACGGCCCGGGTCCATTCGGCCGTGCCGTCGTCCGCGAGCAGCGCCTGGGCAAGTGCCGTAAGCCCAGGGGAAGTTGAAGGCGTCATCGGTCGCCGACCTCCGCGTGGGCGGTGCCGGAGAGCCGCCAGGTGGCCTCCTGCCGCCATGTGCCCCACCAGCGTTCCACGCTGACCACGGCGTCCGCGGTCTCGGTGTTGCGGCAGACCGCGGGAGATCCGTCGGGGTCGGTGTAGTCGAGGGCCAGCGTCCGCTCCGGCGGCTGGGTCACCGTCACCCGGATGCGGCGCCGGCCCGCGCGGCCGGTCACGTGCCACTCGGGCAGGCCGATGTCCGCCCGGAACCGGCCGAGCCCCGCCCAGCCCACGGCGGCGCGCTCCGCACGACGGGGCCAGGCACGCCCGTTCTGCAGCAGGCGCAGGAACACCAGGGGTGGCAGTCGGTCGAGTCCGCGGCGCATGGACACCGCGGCAACGATCTCCAGGATGTCGCCGCCGCCCAGGTCCGCGTGCAGCCACGCCCAGCGTCGGGCGTTGCCGTGGCCGTAGATGCGGGCGCTCGCGCCGACCGCGCGGTCCAGCCGCAGCTCGTCGGCTCCGTACCGGACGGTTCCGCTGTAGTGGCAACGGGCGGCCGGCAGCATGTGGCTGGCCGGCAGCCAGGGGCGCCGCCAGGACCAGCGGGGAAAGGTGTGGACCGGGCCGCTCAGGGGCGTCTCGGTGAGCGTCCAGGTGAACGGCCCCGCGGAACCGGTGAGACGGCCGGGCCGGGCGCTGATCTCTTCGGTGGCGAAGCCCTGTTGGTCCTCCGACCACGGCACGGGGCCGAAGCGTGCGTGCTCGGCGGGGCCGTCCTTCGGGAAGACGGCGACCCAGCCGTGCGCGTAGGCGCCGGAGCCATCGGTGGGCGCCACGACTTCGTGGTGCAGCCACACTCCGCTGCCGGTCGCCGGATCGGTGAGCGTCGTGTACCAGACCTCCGTGCGCCCCGGGTTGCCGTCCCAGCGCGGGGCCAGATCCTGCCCCCGGTCGGATGCCGGTGAGGACTGCGCAGCGCGCGGGAAGTGGAAGCTCGCGAGGAAGGGCAACAGGCCGGTGGCGAGGGGGAAGCGGAGTGTGCCCTCGCCCACCGGTTCGCCGTCCTCGTAGAGGGTGTACGGCAGCGTGGTCATCGAAGAGAGCGGGCGCGCCGGCGAGATGGACTTCCAGCCGTCCAGCTCCAGGCGGCGGCCCTCCATGGCGAACGCGATCCGGTAGCGGATCCTGCGGCGGGCCAGGGGCGAGATCTCCAACTCACCAACGGCTTCGGCATCGTCCGCCCGCCCGGCTATGCGGACCCTTCCCGTCAGGCGCGCCTGAGTCGTGCGGTGAGGCAGCATCAGGTCATCGGAGCGGACCACGAGGTCCAGGCGCACAGGGCGCTCATGGTCCTCGTCGCTAAGGCGCACGCGACCCAGCATCGCCTCCTGGAACACCGTTCCGCGTGGGGTCACAGCGAACACCGTTCCGCGTGGGGTCACAGTGCACCGTCCCGGCGTTCGCGCGAGCGCCCCAGTCCTTCGAGCATGATGCGCTCCGTCGCCGACAGATAGGCGCCCGCAGCGACGCGCGCCGCCTCGGAGTCGCGGGCGGCCACGGCCTCGACGACCGGTGCCAGACGATCGTGGGCCGCCCGGGCCTCCGTGAAGGGCCCGACCAGCGCTGCGCGCACCGGCAGGTAGGCGTTGAACAGGGTGTTGGTCAGGAGGACATACACGCGATTGCCCGTGGCTCGGGCGAGCGCCCGGTGCACCTCGGCGTCCGCGAGCTGCACGTCGTCGCCGCCGTCCGCGTCCCCGACCGCTGCCAGCAGCGCCCTCAGCTCGGCGACCTGGGCCTCGGTGGCCCGGTTCGCGGCACGTTCCGCGATCAACGCCCCGATGCTGCGCCGCACTTCGAAGATCTCACCGATCCAGTCCGGACTGTGCCGCACGAGCATCGGCAGAAGATCGGCTCCGCCGAGGCGCAGGAAGTCCCGGACGCGTGTCCCCACTCCGTGCCGCGTCTCCAGCAGCCCCGACTGCGCCAGTCGGCCGAACGCATGCTTGAGCGTGGTGCGGTTGACCCCGAATTCGTCGGCGAGTTCACGCTCGGGAGGCAGATAACTCCCCGCCGGATGCCGCCCGGCGAGAATGTCCTCGCGCAGCCGTTTCTCAAGGACGTCGACGACGGTCTCGCGTGGCAGTGCTTCCATCCCGTATCTCCAAGCGCACGGTGGATCAGTGACTCATCCACTGAACCACCAAGGCTGACCTCGGGTCAACGGATGCTCCATGGACAGGAGTTCTACCGGGGAGCCGGGGCCGCCATCGTGCTTGGGCACGCGTACTCTTCCCGCCGCACGATCCGTCGACCGCCACGGTGCTCGGCTGCTCGTGCCGGTCGGCACGAGCAGCCGAGGCGGCGAGGTCACCTCACGCGACGGCAGTGCCCTCGAGCTCGATCATCAGGGTGGGGATCGCCAGGCGTGTCACCCCGAGCATCGTGGTGGTCGGCGCCACCCCGGCGGCTCCCAACCGGGACGCCAGCACCCCGTAGTGCTGGAAGAGCAGATCGACATCGGTGGTGTGGACATTGAGCCGGACGAGGTTCAAGAGGGACATGCCGGCCTCCCCGAGCACGGCCTCCAGGTTGTCGAGGCTCAGCGCCAACTGCGCCGCCATGTCACCGTCATGCTGGGGCTTGCCGTCGCCGCTCATCGCTGTCTGTCCGGAGCAGTACAAGGTCCGGGTGTGCCCAGAGACGATCTCACCCTGGTTGTAACCCATCTCCACCGACCACGTCCACGGGTTGATCGTCGTGCGCTCCACAGCCACATCAGCTCCACTCGATTCATCGACAGTGAGTACGTCCACCGACTCCGTGGCCGCCCATCCCTGACGTCGTGTTGAGAGCCTCTCAACCAACCACGACACCCTGTGTCATGTATTCGATAGGGTTTCTCATATGCGCGCCGACCGGTTGGTATCGCTGGTGCTGCTGCTGCGCCAACGCGGTCGACTGTCAGCGGCCACACTGGCCCGCGAGCTGGAGGTGTCCACGCGCACCGTGCTGCGCGACGTGGAGGCGCTGTCCGCGGCCGGGGTTCCGATCTACGCCGAACGCGGCCGGCACGGCGGTTTCGCGTTGTTGCCGGGATTCCAGACGGAGCTCACCGGCCTGAACCACGACGAGGCGCTCGCCCTCCTGGTCGCCGGATCACGGCGCGGCGCCCAGGTGTTCGGCCTCGGCTCCGCGCTCGCCTCGGCCATGCTCAAGGTGGTTGACGCGCTTCCCGAGAGCTATCGGGACACCGCGGCAGGCGCCGCGCAGCGCCTGCTCATCGACCCGGAGACGGATCTTCTCTCGCGCCGCTCGGTCGCTGAGGAGGTGCCCGACAGCGTTGTGGCCGAGGTCCGGCGCGCGGTGTTCGCCGGACACAAGCTGCGCATCCACTATGCGGCCGTGGACCAGACCCCGAAGTGGCGCACGGTGGACCCGATCGGCCTGGTCACCGTACGCGACCAGGGCTACTTGCTGGCCACGAGGTCTGGTGAGGACCGCACTTACCGGCTGTCCCGGGTGTTGGCCGCCGAGGAACTCGACGAACCCGCGCAGCGACCGGACCGTGTCGACCTGGACCGAATATGGCAGGAGCGCAGCACGCAGTTTCGGACCGGCGGCGACCAAGTCACCGTGCTGGTACGGGTGGACCCGGCGCGGCGGAAGGACCTGGCGGGCACCGCGCTGGCCGTCCACGCCGAAGAAGCCGACGCAGACGGCTGGCTGCGGCTGGAGGTTTCCTTCCAGGATTCACGACATGCCGAATGGGCGCTGTGGCAGCTCGCCACGCAGGCGGAAGCCCTGGCCCCACAGTGGTTGCGCAACTCCCTGCGCGACCGCGCCTCCGCGATCGCCGGCCGCTATGGGGAGTCGGCCTGAGAGTTGCCGCCCTTCTGCGGGCGGCCGCCGACACGAACTGGGGCCGTGTCGTGCACCATCGCGCCCACCCACCTGCTCACTAACTTCAGGCCATTTCACACCCGGGCACATCGGCCACGCATTCAAGCAGCGCTCAGAATGGAGAACCGCTCACCTCCTCCATCATGTGCGCCACCCCGGTCAATCAAGACACTGATTGACCGAGCAACTGAGTCTGAATTGCAGTGACAGAAAGCGCTGCAACTCTTCCCCCCTGAGATGAGAGCAACCAGGTGGGTACTTCGGGGCACGAGCACCGCAAACAGAAGGGAGATACACCATGCAACCAATGACACGCTGGGCAGGAACAGGAGCGCTGCTCGCCGCGACCCTTGTGGGTCCTCTGAGCACATCCGCCCACAGCGCCCCCGCCTCGCTCTACGCCCCGTCGGCCCTGGTCCTGACGACCGGTCACGGCGAGAGTGCGGCCACGACAGCACCCGAGCGTGCGGTGACGCTGAACTGTGCGTACACCACGTCCGGTACTCACCCCGACCCGCGACAGGCATGTGGGGAACTGGACCGCGTGAACGGCGACCTCGACCGCTTGGCCACACTCCGCGGAAATGAGACCGGGCGAGCCTGCACGAGGGAATACCGCCCCATTGTCGTCACCGTTCAAGGTGTATGGCGCGGTATACGCGTGAACTATGAGCACACCTTCGCGAATCCTTGCATCAAGGAAACGCAGGGCGCTTCGGCATTCGCGTTCTGAGCCACTACGGCCGCACGGCGTCTACGGGCCCCTCGCCCTTGAGCCCGTGAACTCGTCGGCGAGTTCACGCTCGGGCGAACCTCCTCGCGCAAACCGTGTCTGAAGAACGTCGATGACGGTTTCGCGTGGCAGTGGTTCCATGCCGGCATCTCCATCCGTGCCGTGGGCTATTGACCCATCTGCTCAACCATCAGGGTTGACCCGGGTCAACGACTCCTGCCCGGAATGGAGTTCGACCTGCGGGTACACCGGCATGGGACCGGGGCCGCCGGACCGAGACCCGGGTTCGGGCCAAGCTCCACCGTTTCCGGTCAGCGGTCGTTGCCTGACTGGTGCACGCCGCTCATCGGTAAGTCACCGCCGGCCCCCGTCCTGCGGCGATCTATGAGAGTCGGCGCGTACATGCGCGCGCACCCATTGCAGGCCGAACAGGATGAGAAGCTCAACCGCACCGCCGTCGGCGCTGCCCAGCCAGTGGGGCAAGGACGTGTCGAACTCGGCTGCCTCACCGGGCGGCAGCGTCAGGTCGCGCTCACCGGTCACCAACCGCAGGCGTCCGTTGAGCACATAGAGCCATTCGAAGCCTTCATGGGTCTGCGGGGTCGGTTCCAATGGTTCCGGTGAGGCGGGGATGACCATCTTGAACGCGTGCACCCCACCCGGTCGCCGGGACAGGGGCACGAACGTCATCCCGAACCGCTTGATCGGCTTGAGGTGGATCCGGGGGTCGCCGGTGCGCGGGGCGCCGACGAGCTCGTCCAAAGGAACGTCATAGGTACGGGCCAGCGGCAGCAGCAATTCCAGGCTCGGCCGGCGCAGTCCGCTCTCCAGCCGGGACAGAGTGCTCTCCGACACGCCGATCGTCGCCGCGAGCTCGGCGAGGGTGATGCCGAAGGCCCGACGCAGCGCACGAAGGCGCGGCCCCACCCCGTCCAGCACGTCGTCGTCCGTCTTGCGTTCCACCAGGCCATCTTGCCGTAACCGCAAGATTCCGTGCCAGGTCGAGGGGTGCCTGGCAAGACTGAATGCATCGCACCACCGATGCGGTCGCGCTCCGGGACTGCGTCCACGCCCCGGACGCGCGGAGAGTCGCCGCGCGTATCGACCTGCCCCAGGGAAGGAGCGCACCGTGCCCAGCACCACGCGCCGCCACCGCCGCCGCGACACCCCGCCGCCTCGCACCGGAAGCAACGAGAGCGAGATCCTGCGCAAGTTCCTCGACTACCTCCGGACCTCGATCGCCGCGAAGGTCGAGGGCGCCCCCGAACCGCAGGTGCGGACAGCCGCCGTGCCGTCGGGCACGAACCTGCTCGGCCTGCTCAACCACCTGACGTTCGTCGAGCGCTCGATGTTCCTCGGGGAGGACGTCACCAACTGGCAAGCGACGTTCCGAGCCGCACCGGCGGACACCGTGGCCGATGTCGTCGCCCGCTACCAGGACGCGGTCAAGCGCGCGAACGACGTGCTGGACGGGTGCACCGATCTCGGCGCCCCGGTCCCCCGCCCGCAGCCGAACCGCCCCGCGCCCAGCATCCGCTGGGCACTCACCCACATGATCGAGGAGACCGGCCGACACGCGGGCCAGGCGGACATCCTCCGCGAACTCATCGACGGCACGACGGGCCGCTGATCCAGTTTTCTCTGGTACGGCTGCCGATCATGCCGGAACTCGCCGAACACCACACCGTCTACGCCGTCGACCTGCCCGGCCCGGGTGACAGCGACAGGAGAACTTCACCATGCACAAATACGACGTCACAGTGACCACCAGCGCCTCGCCGGATGTCGTCTGGAAGCTGCTGGTCGACGCGGCAAGCTGGCCGCTGTGGTCCAAGGTGGACAGTCTGGACACGGCACGGTCGGTCGACCTCGATCCCGGCGGCGACGACGGCGTCGGTGCTGTCCGTGCTTTCCGGACGGGGCGCACCGTGACCGGGGAGCGGCTGACCGAAAAGATCGAGCAACGGCTCTTGGCCTACGAAGACGCGTTCAACACCCCGATGCGCAACTATCACGCGCGTATCGAACTGAAGCCGACAGCACACTCGGGCACGGTCATCCACTGGTACGGCACATACGAGACGAGCTGGCTGATGGGCTGGGTCATGCCGCGTTACCTCCAGAAGTTCATGCAGGGCATGGCAGAAGGACTGGCCCGCTACGCCGAGGAGTCCGAGCCGGCTCGGTGATGGCTACGCAGCGGCGCACATTCAGCCAATTGTTCGGCGCATAGGCCATGCCATAGCCGGGGTAATCTGACGGCGACTTGCGCCAGAGGGAGACCCATCGTGTCCACGTTCATTGTGTTCGATCTTGAATTCACGTCATGGGCGGGGGCACTTGAGCAGGATTGGGGGGCGCCGGGCCAGCTTCGCGAGATCGTGCAGATCGGGGCACTGCGCCTGCGCGAGGACTGTTCCGTCGTCGAGGAGTTCGAGGCGCTGGTGCAGCCCATCGCCAATCCCCGACTTTCCGCGTACTTCACCGATCTCACCGGCATCGACCAGGAGACGCTGGATCGCGAGGCGATTTCCCCGGCAGAGGCACTTGGCGAGTTCCTGGGGTTCTGCCGGGGCGAGTCGGTGCTCTCCTACGGCAACGACATGGTGGTTCTCGGGGAGAACGTGGGCTGGGCGCGAGCGCGGGGCGAAGAGGTCAAGAACGGTTACCTCGCTGCGCATTTCCTGAATATCCGACCTTGGCTGAATGCTCTCGCGCCGGAGACGGCGACGGTCAACGTGGGCCGCCTGTGGCAGGTGCTCGGTCTCCCCAAGCCCGCAGCGGGTCAAGAGCACTCCGCGCTTTTCGACTGCTATTCCTTCGCCGCCGCCCTTGCATACCTGCGCGGCACCGGCGCCGCCCTGCCCGACGGCTGTCTGCGGCGTCCTTACAGCTGAGCCGGAGCCTGGGTGTCGGCTCCCTTGGAGGGCCAACAGAAAAGGCAAGGAGAGCTCTCTCCTTGCCACTCTCAACTTATAGCGCGACGGGGGGCTTGCCGCAAGACCGGGGTCACGGCGCAGAATCGTCGGCCGATGCCACAACCTGCGGAAACGGGGCACGACGTGCGTGTGTTGTTGTCGACGACAAAGTTGGTAGCGAAGTGACCGAGCAGTACGTGTTGGATCTTCAGGACGTCGACGAGAAGCAGGTCGCGGTCGTCGGCGGCAAGGGCGCGCACCTGGGCGGGCTGTCGCGGATCGAAGGCATCCGTGTGCCGGGGGGCTTTTGCGTGACGACGGACGCCTTCCGGCGGATCATGGCGCAAGCCCCGTCGGTCGACGAGCGGATCGATCAGCTGTCGCGACTGAGCCCGGACGACCGGGAGGCGATCCGCACCCTCAGCGGGCAGATTCGGCGGACCATCGAGGGGATTGCCATCCCGGTCGATCTCGCGGCGGCGATCACCCGCGCGCTCGGCCGCCTCGGCGAGCAGGCCGCCTACGCCGTCCGGTCCAGCGCGACGGCGGAGGACCTGCCGACGGCCTCGTTTGCCGGACAACAGGACACCTACCTGAACGTCGTGGGACCGACGGCGATCCTCCAGCACGTCAGCCGGTGCTGGGCTTCGCTGTTCACCGAGCGGGCCGTGACCTACCGTCAGCGCAACGGCATCGACCACCGTACGGTCCACATGGCCGTGGTCGTGCAGCGGATGGTCCTCCCGCATGCCGCCGGCATCCTGTTCACGGCCGACCCCGTCACGGGCAACCGGAAGGTCGCCACCGTGGACGCCGGATTCGGCCTCGGCGAGGCCTTGGTCTCCGGCCTGGTGAACCCGGACGTCTTCACGGTGCGGGGCGGCGAAGTCGTCGCCAGGGCGATCGCCGCCAAACACCGTGCCGTGCACGCCCTGCCGGCCGGCGGTACGCAGGAAGTGGCGATCGACGCACAGCAGCAGGAGCAACCGGCGCTGACGGATGCTCAGGTCCTGCGGCTCGTACAGCTCGGGCGGCGGATCGAAGCGCACTTCGGCCGCCCGCAGGACATCGAATGGTGCCTGGGCGACGATGACTTCCGGATCGTTCAGAGCCGACCGATCACGACGCTGTTTCCCATCCCCGAGACCGGCGACCAGGAGAATCACGTCTACGTCTCCGTCGGTCATGGGCAGATGATGACCGACCCCATGAAGCCCCTGGGGCTCTCCATGTGGCAGCTGACGGCCATGGTGCCGATGCACGAGGCCGGCGGGAGGCTGTTCGTCGACGTCACCCGGCGCCTGGCATCGCCCGCGAGCCGCGCCGGCCTCCTGGACGTGCTGGGGAAGGGCGATCCGCTGGTCAGGGACGCCCTGGAGACCGTCCTCGACCGCGACGACTTCGTCCCGTCGGTCCCGGACGCGGATCCCGGCAGGCCTCCGGCCGGCGGTGCGCCCTCCCCGATCGACACCGACCCGGACCCGGCCATCGTCACCGAGCTGATCACGCGCAGCCAGGAGTCCATCGCCGCCCTGGAGCGCGACATCCGGACGAGGAGCGGACCGGCGCTGTTCGACTTCCTGCTGGAGGCCTTCGAGGAGCACAAGCGAGTCCTCGGCGATCCGCTGAACCTGCAGGCGATCATGGCGGGGATGGAGGCCACATGGTGGCTCAACGACAAGCTGCAGGAGTGGCTGGACGAGAAGAACGTCGCTGACACACTGACGCTGTCCGCCCCCGACAACATCACCTCGGAAATGGGCCTCGCGCTGCTCGATGTCGCCGACGTGATCCGCCCGCATGCGGAGGTGGTGGCGTTCCTGCAGGGAGTCGAGGACGACGGCTTCTTGGACGACCTTGCGAAGCTCGCGGGCGGGACCGAGGCGCGCGACGCCATCGAGGCCTACCTCGACCGGTACGGCATGCGCTGCGTCGGCGAGATCGACATCACGAGGCCGCGTTGGCGCGAGCACCCCACCACGCTCGTGCCCGTGATCCTCGACCACGTCAGGAACTTCGAGCCGGGCGCCGCCGAGCGGCGCTTCGAGCAAGGGCGGCAGAAGGCGCAGCACAAGGAACAGGATGTGCTGTCACGCCTGCGGGCCCTGCCGGACGGGGACCGGAAGGCCGACGAGGCCAAGCGGATGATCGACCGGGTCCGAGCCTTCATCGGGTACCGGGAGTACCCGAAGTACGGCATCATCAGCCGCTACTTCGTCTACAAGCAGGCCCTGTTGAAAGAGGCCGAGAGCCTCGTGGCGGCAGGTGTGCTGCCTGAGAAGGACGACATCTTCTACCTCACGTTCCAGGAACTCCGCGACGTCTCGCGCTCGCACCGGGTGGACGGCCGGCTCGTCCAGCAGCGCAAGGACGCGTTCCGCTCGTACCACGCGCTCACACCGCCCCGGGTGCTCACCTCGGACGGTGAGGCCCTCACCGGGGCGTACCGGCGCGACGACGTGCCGGCCGGCGCCCTGGTCGGCCTGCCGGTTTCCGCCGGGACCGTCGAGGGACGGGCCCGCATCATCCTGGACATGGCGGACGCCGATCTCGAAGCGGGCGACATCCTGGTCACGCCCTTCACGGACCCCAGCTGGTCGCCGCTGTTCGTCGGCATCGCGGGCCTGGTGACGGAGGTGGGCGGCCTGATGACCCATGGCGCGGTGATCGCCCGGGAGTACGGCTTGCCGGCCGTCGTGGGCGTGGAGCAGGCCACCCGGCTGATCCGTGACGGGCAGCGGATCCGCGTGCACGGAACCGACGGGTACGTCGAGATCCTGCCGTGACCGACCGCTCCGGGCCCGGACAGCGCCCTTCGTGAAAGCCCGAGGCTAAAGCACCGCTTCGAGGATCCCCACGATCTCCTCCTCCGTCGGCTGTCGCGGTGCGTTGCGGGTCACCGCGTCCGCGAGGGCGCCGGAGGCGATCGGGCGCAGCATGTCCGGGCGGACGCCCAGGTCGCGCAGGGGCTGCTTGATGTCGAGGGCGCCGGAGATCTCGCGTACGGCGTCGATCGCGGCGCGGGCCCAGTCGCCGTCGGCGGGCGGGGCGAGACGGAGTGCGCGGGCGGTCTGCTCGTAGGCGTCCTGGGCGGCCGGGGCGCTGAACTCCAGGACCTCCTCCAGGACGGCGGCGAGGGCGATGCCGTGCGGGGTGCCGGTGTGGGCGGTGAGAGCGTGACCGATGCCGTGGACCAGGCCCAGGCCGGAGATGGTCAGTGCCTGGCCGGCCAGGTGGGCGCCGAGCATCAGCTGGGCGCGGGCCTCCAGGTCCGAGCCGTCACGGTGGGCGGCAGGCAGCCGGCGCCCGACCATGGCCACGGCCTGGGTCGCGTACGCCACCGAGACCGGGTTGGCGCCGCGCGAGGCCAGGGACTCGATGCCGTGGACGAGGGCATCGATGCCGGTCGCGGCCGTGATCCGGGCCGGCAGGCCGAGCGTCAGCTCCGGGTCGAGGAGCGCGATCCGGGGTTTGACCGAGGCGTGGCCGATGTACACCTTGCGGCAGGCGGCGGCGTCCTCGATGACGCCGAAGCCGTTGGTCTCCGCGCCCGTGCCCGAAGTGGTGGGGATCGCGATCAGCGGCAGGCCGTCGAGCGCATCCCACAGCGCGTCCGCGTCGGCCGCCGCCGCGTCGGTGTTGCCGACGAGCAGCGAGATGCCCTTGGCCGCGTCGAGGACCGAGCCTCCGCCGAGGGCGACGACGACCGACGGGCCGAAGGCACGGGCCCGGGCGGCGCCCTCGTCGACGTTGCCGGTGGACGGGTTGGCGCCGACGCCGTCGTACACGCCGTGCTCCAGGCCCGCCGTGTCCAGGACCTTGAGCACCTGGTCGACGATGCCGGCAGCCCGCAGACCCCGGTCGGTGACGACGAACGCGCGGTTCATGCCGAGGGAGGAGACCAGCTCCGGGAGGTGTGCGAGGCGGCCGGGGCCGAACTCGATGCGGCAGGTCGGGTCGATGGTCAGCTGGTCGGTGCGGGACTCGCCCATGGCGTTCGGCTCCTGAAGACGCGGCGGGACGTGCGGTGCTCGGAAGGAAGAGGGAAGAGGGAGGTGTTGCAGAGGGAGACGGAGTGGGGGCCGGTCCCGCCGAGCCGGCCTGACCGGCCCGGCGGGACGCTAACGGATCCAGCGGATCACACAGGGCTCAGTGCCGCGTCGTCATGGGCGGCGGCCGGGTTCGGGAGGCGGAACTCCGCTCCGGCCAGGGCTTCGTAGAGACGTACCGGGCTCATCTCGCCGGCCAGGTCTCCGTGGTGCGCCTTGGAGCGGCGGAAGATCTGCTCCACGAGCGCGGACAGTTCCGTGGAGACGCCGATGTCGCGGCCGAGGTCGATGGCGAGTCCGAGGTCCTTGCAGGCGAGGGCCATGGCGAAGGAGTCGTCGTAGTCGCCGTCGGCAAGGACGCACAGGATGTCGTTCTCGAGGAAGTTCGAGGCGGCCGGGCTGGCGAGCAGCGAGCTGCGCAGCACACCGAGGTCCACGCCCGCCTTCACGCCCATGGCCAGCACCTCGGACGTGGCGACGAGGTGGCTGAACCACAGCATATTGATCATCAGCTTGACGGTGTAGCCGGCGCCGAGCGGGCCCACGTGCAGCACCTTGTCGGGGTCGCCCATGGCTTCGAGCACCGGCAGGCACATGCGGAAGTCGTCCGCCGTCCCGCCGACGAATATCTGCAGCCGTCCGGCCTCTGCGCCGCGCGCCATGCCGCTGACGGGGGCGTCCAGACGGCGTACGCCGCGCCGGTCGAGCACCTCGGCGGCGACCCGTTCCGCGGCGGCCGGCGTGGAGGTCGACATGTCGATCCACAGGGCGCCCTCGGGGAGCGCCTCGGCAGCCCGGCCACGAAGCAGCACGTCCTCGACGATGCGCGGATTCGGCAGCATCGTGACGAGCAGTTCGGCGTCGCTGGCGCACGCCGCCGGGGTGTCGGCCCAGCGTGCGCCGAGCGCCAGGTGCTCGGCGGCGGCCTCGGGCCGGGTGTCGTGCACGGTGACCAGGTGTCCCGCGTGGATCAGGTGGCGGGCCATGTGGCTTCCCATGTTGCCCAGTCCGATGAAACCGATCCTCATCGTTGTCCTCGCTACGGCTCTGTAGGGATGTGCAGGTGAAAGGTGCTCTGGTGAAGGGGTGCGGTGCGGTGGTGGGCCGGTCAGGCCAGGTTGATCCAGGTCGTCTTCAGCGCCGTGTACGCGTCCAGCGCGTGCAGGGACTTGTCGCGTCCCGCGCCGGTGGCCTTGAAGCCGCCGAAGGGGGTGATGACGTCACTGGCGTCGAACGTGTTGATCCAGACCGTGCCGGCCCGCAGCCGCTTGGCGGTGCGGTGGGCGATCGTGATGTCCCGGGTCCAGACGGAGGCGACGAGGCCGAAGTCGCTCTGGTTGGCCAGCCGTACGCCCTCGTCGACGTCGCCGTCGTACGACACGACGGCCAGGACCGGGCCGAAGATCTCCTCCTGGCCGACGGTGGACGTGTTCGCCACGCCGTCGAGCACGGTCGGCTCGACGAAGGTGCCGCCGGTCTCGGTGAGGGTGCGTCCGCCGCCCAGGAGCACCTGCGCCCCGTCCGTCCTGCCGCGCTCGATGTAGCCGAGGATCTTGGCCAGTTGGGCCTCGTCGACGATGGGGCCCATGACGGTGGCGGGGTCGAGCGGGTCGCCGACGCGGAAAGTGTCGGCGGTGATCCGCTGTACAGCGGCCAGGAGTTGGTCCTTCACCGACGCGTGGACCACGACACGCGAACCGGCGTTGCAGGTCTGCCCCGCGTTGTAGAAGATCCCCCAGGCCACGGCGGACGCGGCGGCCTCGATGTCGGCGTCGGCGAGCACGAGCTGCGGCGACTTGCCGCCGGCCTCCACGGCGACCTGCTTGCCGTTGGACTCGCCCGCGTACACCTGGAAGAGCCGGGCGACCTCGGCCGAGCCGGTGAAGGCGATCTTGTCGACCTCGCAGTGGCGGCCGAGGGCCTGCCCGGCGACCTCGCCCCGGCCGGGGATCACGTTGAACACGCCGTCGGGCAGCCCGGCCTCGGTGGCCAGTGCCGCCAGCCGGAGGGCGGAGAGGGAGGTCTGCTCGGCGGGCTTGAGGACGACGCTGTTGCCGGTGGCGAGCGCCGGGGCAAGCTTCCAGCTGGCGATCAGCAGCGCGTAGTTCCACGGCACGACCGCGCCGACGACACCCAGCGGCTCCCTGGTGATCAGCGCCAGCGCGTCCCCCGGGGTCGGGGCCACCTCGTCGTACGTCTTGTCGATGGCCTCGGCGTACCAGGCGATGGTCTCGGCGGCCTTGTCCACGTCGATGCGCACCGACTCGGTGATGGGCTTGCCCATCTCCAGGGTGTCCAGCAGCGCCAGTTCCTCGGCGTTCGCCCGGATCAGGTCGGCCCAGCGCAGCAGGACGCTCTTGCGTTCCCTCGGCGCGAGGTCGCGCCAGCGGCCGTCCTCGAAGGCGGCGCGTGCGGAACGTACCGCCCGGTCGACGTCCTCGGCGCCGGCGGCCTGGACCTCCGCGAGCACGGCGCCGTCGCGCGGCGAGACGCTGGTGAGGCTGTCGCCGGAGGTGGCGTCGGTGAAGGCGCCGTCGATGAAGGGGCGTGTCTCGAAGGTGAGCTTGCTCGCCGCGGTCAGCCACTCGTCGTGCGAGCGCTTGAGCAACTCGTCGATGGTGTACGTCACTTGATCCTCCAGCGGTCGATCGCGTCCTCGTCCAGTTCGACGCCGAGGCCGGGCTTGTCCGGGATCTCGAGGTCGCCCTCGGCGTTGACGCGGACGGGCTCGGCGAGCATGAAGTCGCGGCGCTCGGGCGTCCAGCCGGGCGGGTCGTAGGGGAACTCGAAAAAGGGGCCGCCGCCGACGCCCGCCGCGACGTGCAGGTTGGCGAGCACGCCGATGCCGTTGGTCCAGCTGTGCGGGGTGAACTGACGGTGCTTCAGCTGTGCCAGTTCGGCCAGGGTGCGGGCGCGGTGCATGCCGATCGCGAGCACCACGTCCATCTGGTAGACGTCCAGGGCGTCCTCTTCGAGGTAGCGCAGCAACTCGGTGGGCGAGTGGTGCATCTCCCCGGCGGCGATGCGGACGCCGGGGTTCTCGGCGCGCAGCCGCTTGAAGCCGTTCAGGTCGGCGTACGGCAGTGGCTCCTCGACCCAGAACACGTCGAGCTCGGCGAGCCGCGCGATGGTCCTGCGGGTCTTGGCCAGGTCGGAGGCGTTCGCCGTGTCGCCGGCCATCCGCCAGGACTGGTTGAGGTCGACCATGATCTCGAAGCCTGCCCCGAGTTCCTCGCGCACGGCACGTACGGCCGCGACGCCCTCGTCGATCCGGTTGCGGTCGATACGGATCTTCAGGGCGCGGAAGCCGGCCTCGCGCACCTTCAGGGCCGTCGCGACGCGCTCCTCGGGTGACTTGAGCTCGCCGGAGGAGGCGTATGCGGGCAGCCGCTTCGCCGCGTTGCCGAAGAGCTCCGACACCGGGCGGCCGTGCACCTTGCCGATGATGTCCCACAGGGCGGCTTCCAGGGGCCAGTAGTGGGCGCCGTGGAAGTTGGCGGTCTCGATCGCCTTGACGTGCCGGGTGATGTCGAGGGGGTCCTCGCCGACGAACAGGTGCTTGTACGTCTCGAAGCCGTCCATGAGGTCGCCGGAGCCGATGCCGGTGACGCCCTCGTCGGTGTGGACGCGGACGATCGTGGCGTCGAAGTGCCGACGCGGCTCGGGGTCCCAGGCGGCGCGGAAGGGCGGGTCCAGTTCGAGGCGCAGCCGGTCCAGGGTGATGTCTGTGATCTTCATCGGGCGAGCACCTCGGCGGTCGGCGTGTAGAACGGGTTCGTCGGCCCCTGCTTGGCGGCGGTCTGTACGTCGGAGACGGTGGGGGTGCCGGTCACCGCGGCCCGTATCGCGTCGTGGGCGGCGGCACGCTGGTTGCGGAAGGACTCGTCCAGGTCGTCGACCGCGGGATTGATCCACATCGCGGCGATGATCAGCAGATCGTCGGCCTCCTCGGCGGGGATCAGCCCCGCGTCGACCGCGTCCGAGATCCCCTGCGCGAGTCCGGCCTGGGCGGAACCCCAGGTGGCACGCTGGTGCAGCTCGCCCTCCGCGGCGGCCTTGGCCACGAACAGGGTCAGCGGCTTCACGGGGACGGACGGCCGTACCACCGTCATGAACGGGACGTGCCCTGCGCTCGGTGTGGCCAGCGCCGTCGCCCAGGCGGTCTCGACGGGGCCGCCCTTGCGTCCGATCACGACATTCGTGTGGGCGGCGTTGGCGCCCTCACCGACGAAGGACTCGCCGATGAGCGCGGTCGGGGCAAAGGGCGAAGGCATGGGATCTCCTGGATCTCCGGGAGCGGGGAGCTGTGGCGGGCCGGTGGATCCGACGAGCGAGAGCAAAGCTCGCATACCTCGCAGTTCATCCGGCTCGATGCGGCGAATCTAGGTCGGCCGCCATCCCCCCGCAAGGCGGTCGCGGGAATCGAAATGCCGGTTGCTCTCCTGACAACTTCATGCCTGACCTGGGGGTTCCTCAGCCGGTGTGCCCGCATACGATGACCTCCGTGACCGACTCTTCCTCGGCTTCCCGCGGACATGGCCTGCGCCGCGACATCGACCTGCTGGAGGCGCTCGCGTCCGACGAGGCGCAGAACGCCGGCGGGCTCGGCGTCGTACGCCTCGCACAACTGGTGGGTCGCGAGAAGACGCAGGTCTCCCGGGCCCTGAAGGCGCTCGCCGCCGAGGGCATCGTCGAGCGTGACCCCGACACCCTGGAGTACCGGCTGGGCTGGCGGCTGTTCTCCCTTGTGGCCCGCACTTCCGAGAGCCGCCTGGTGCGGGTGGCCGAGCCGGTCATGCACACCCTGTCGGCGGATCTGGAGGAGACCAGCCACCTGTGTGTGCTCAGCGACCGTGAGGTCCTCACCCTGCTGTCGATCTCCGGGCACTCCTTCCGCGTCCATGGCTGGGAGGGACGCGGGGTGCCCGCCTGGCGGCTGTCCGCGGGCCGCGTCCTGCTCGCCGACGCGACACCGGACGAGCTGTACGTCCGCTTCGGCACGACCGGTGAGATGCCGGTGCAGGAGCTGTGGACCCTCATCCAGGACGCCAAACGGCAGGGTTACGCGCGGGTGAGCGAGGAGTTCGAGGAGGGCCTGGTCGGGGTGTCGGCGCCGGTGCGCGACTTCCGGGGCCGGGTGGTCGCGGCCATCAACATCTCCGCGCCCAAGTCCCGGCTCGGCGACCGTCTCGACGTGGCGGGGCGCACGACGGCTCGGGCCGCGGGACGGGTGTCGTCGCTGCTGGGCTGGGAACCCCGGCGCACTCCGCAGGTGCGGGCCCGGCTGACCTGACGGCTCCACCACTCTCCGTTCCCCCGCGCAAGGGCTGCGAGCGAGTTGCCCTCACAGCAACCACGGTTGCGATCCGCCGAGGTTGTCTTGTCGGCCCCATGACGCCCTCGTAAATTCACCGCGCATCGGACGAGCCCCCGTCCGGAACGGAGAAAAGAGCAGCTCATGAACCTCGCCGGCATCGACCTCCTGGCCAAGGCCCCGCTCGCCGAAGGCGATGTGTTCCTCGGCGGCCGCTGGCTCCCGGCCGCCGACGGACGGACCTACCCCGTCCTCGACCCGGCCACCGGCGACCTGGTCCGCGAGGTCTCCTCGGCCGGACCGGAGGACGCCCGCGCGGCGATCGAGGCGGCCCGGTCCGCCGCGGCCGGCTGGCGTACGACACCACCCCGGCGCCGTTCCGAGATCCTGCACACGGCCTTCGAGCTGATGCGCGAACACACCGACACCCTCGCCCGGCTGATCGTGCTGGAGAACGGCAAGGCGTACCGTGACGCGGCCGGCGAAGTCGCCTACGCCGCCGAGTTCTTCCGGTGGTTCGCCGAGGAAGCGGTCCGGATCGGCTCCTCGTTCGCGGACGCACCGGCAGGCGGTTTCCGGCATGTCGTACGCAAGCACCCCGTCGGCGTCACCGCCTTCGTGACGCCCTGGAACTTCCCGGCCGCCATGGCCACCCGGAAGATCGCCCCGGCGCTCGCGGCGGGCTGTCCGGTCCTGCTCAAGCCCGCGCCGGAGACCCCGCTCACCGCTCTCGCCATCGCCGCTCTCCTCGCTGAAGCCGGTCTGCCCGACGGGCTGTTGAACGTCCTGCCGACCGACCGCGCCCCCGAGGTGGTGTCCGCCTGGCTCGGCGACGAACGGGTCCGCAAGTTCTCGTTCACGGGCTCCACCGCAACCGGCAGGCTGCTCCTGGAGCAGGCCGCGGCGAACGTCGTCAACGTGACCATGGAACTGGGTGGCAACGCCCCCTTCGTCGTCTGCGAGGACGCCGACATCGACGCGGCGGTGAGCGGCGCGATGGACGCCAAAATGCGCGGCGGCGGCGAAGTCTGCATCGCCGCCAACCGGTTCTACGTCCACGAGTCGGCCGCCGCCGAGTTCACCGAGAAGTTCGGCGCCGCCATGGCAGCCGTACGGACGGGCCCCGGCCTGGAGGAGGGCGTCACGCTCGGCCCCATGATCAACCGGGCGGCCGTCGACAAGATCCGCTCGCTCGTCGACGACGCGCTCGGGCGCGGCGCGCAGATCGCCGCGCAGGGCACCACGCCCGACGGGCCCGGCCACTTCCATCCGGCGACCGTGCTCGTCGACGTACCCGACGACGCCCGCATCCTCCACGAGGAGGTCTTCGGACCGGTGGCGCCCCTCACCACGTTCACCGACGAGGACGAGATGCTGACGCGCGCCAACGCGACGGTGCACGGTCTCGCCTCGTACGTCTACTCCCGCGACGTCGGCCGCGCCCTGCGGATCGCCGAGCGCCTCGAGGCGGGCATGGTCGGCGTCAACCGCGGTCTGCTGTCCGACCCCGCGGCCCCGTTCGGCGGCGTCAAGCAGTCCGGTCTCGGCCGGGAAGGCGGCCGCGAAGGCATCGAGGCCTTCCTGGAGACGCAGTACATCGCCCTCGACTGGCCGCTCTGATCCCTGCCCTTCCCCGCTCCCCCCGCTCTCCCCTCTGCTCACGTCGCTCAGGACAAGGACCGCCCATGGCAATGACGCCTGCGACCCAGAACCAGCCCAGCACCCCGGAAGTCCCCGACTTCACGCGTGAACGCCGCCGTCTGCACACCAAGTTGAAACTCGCCACCCAGATCGGGCAGGGCATCGACGGCTACATCATCGGCGGCATCGGCATGGCGATGACCGCGTTGACCGCCGACCTCCATCTCTCCCCCCTCATGCAGGGACTGGTCGGCGCCTCCCCACTGATCGGCATCTTCGTCGGCGGGCCTCTCTTCGGGCGGCTCGCGGACCGGTTCGGCCGCCGCCCCGTGTTCCTCGTCGACATGCTGATCTTCCTGATCGGCTCGGTCCTGCAGTTCTTCGTCGCCGACGGACTCCAACTGTTCCTGATCCGCCTGCTGATGGGCGTGGCGATCGGCGGCGAGTACGCGATCGGCGCGCCGCTGCTGTCCGAGTACGCGCCTCGCCAGGGCCGCGGCCGGCTGCTGGCCAGCCTGGAGATCAGCTGGTACGTCGGCTACGCGCTGGCGACCGTCGTCGGCGCTCTCTTCGCCGAGGTCGACGGCGGCTGGCGCTGGTCGCTGGCCAGCAGCGCGGTCATCGCCGTGGTGTGCGTGGCGCTGCGTGGCGGCATCCCTGAGTCGGCACGATGGCTGCTGAGCAAGGGGCGCCGCGAGGAAGCGGAGGTGTTGATCGAGAAGTACGGCATCGAAGTCGACGTCGACGCGGAACTCGAGGAGCGTGATGCCCCCGCGAAGGAGGGGTTCGGTGCGCTGTTCCATCGCCGGCACCTGCGCAGCACGGTGTTCGCGAGCGTCTTCTGGGCGGCTCTGGTGCTGCCGTACTTCGCCATCGGCACGTTCTGGACCCAGGTCTTCGAGGCCCTCAACATGGGTGACAACGCGGTCGCGGCGCTGCTCGTCTACTCGTTCACCGCTGTGGCCGGCGTGACGGCGGGCTGCCTCGTCGTCGACCGGATCGGCCGGCGCAGGCTGCTCATCCCGCCGTTCTGGATCACCGCCGGCTGTCTGGCCCTGGTCGCGTTGTGGCCGACGTCGACGCCGGTCATCGTCGGCGGATTCCTGTTCTTCATCTTCCTCAACGCCGCTTCGAGCGCACTGACCGCTGTCTATCCCCTGGAGGTCTTCCCGACCGCCCTGCGCACCACGGGCGTCGGCTTCGCCACCGCGATGAGCCGGGTCGGCGCGGCCATCGGCACCTTCCTGCTGCCGATGGGACTGGAACGGTTCGGGGCGGAGTTCGTGCTCCTCGTCGGTGCGGGTGTGCTCGCCCTCGGTGGTCTGGTCTCGCAGTTCCTGGCCCCGGAGACGACCGACATGGACCTCGCACGGGCGGCGCGCAAGGCACGAGGGGCATAGCCACCGCACGCCACAGAGGAACGGCCCCGCGGGCGAGCGCCTGCGGGGCCGTGCACTGTCGAGCGTCACGCGTAGGCGTCGAAGGGGATTCCGGAGGGCTTCGCGTAGTTGAGAGCCCACTGGAAGTCGCCGTCGTCGATCTTGATCGTGGCCGAGCCGAAGTCGGCGCTCATGAGCTTGTCGCGGTATCCGGCCGGATAGCCCTCCCAGCCCACCAGGCGCGGGAAGAACCAGTTGCCGGTGGCGTTCTCCGCCGGTTCGTCGTTGGTGTCGGCGAACCGGAAGCAGTGACTGGAGATGCCGTCCTTGTGGTAGACGATCTTCGGGTGGGTGCCGTCGAAGCGAATCGCCGAACGAGCCGCCGCCTGGTAGGTGTTGTGCTGGGACACGGACACGTATGCGGCCTGGTTGTTGCTGATCCACACGATGACGTGTTCCCAGTCGTGGGTGTGCCCGAGGGCCGCCGGACCGAGGGTGATCTGGTCCTTCTCGAAGTAGCTCGCGTACATCACCGCGCACCAGCCGTTGTTGCACTTCGCGCGCGAGTAGGTGTTGGCATTCGCGAGCTGCGCGTAGTCGTGGCACTTGCCGTTGACGTCGCCGCCGAGCTTGAGACCTGGGTTGAGGGTCCCGTCGGCGCCGATGGCGGCCGTGGCGTAGCAGCCGTCGCCGTCGTAGTCGTAGGCCGGGGAGAACGTCTGCTCCAGACCGTCGGCGTTCTGCGGCAGCAGGGTCAGGACGTTGGCGTGGGCACTCGCCGGGAGGGCCACGACGAGCGTCATCGCGCCGAGGGCGCCGAGGGCGACCTTGGCGAGGGATCTCAACTTGCGCATCACGGCTCCCGGCTCAGCAGTAGAGGTTGCCGCCCGGCGAGACGCCGAGGATCGAGGTGAACCGGTTGTAGGCGTCCACGCGGCTCTGGACCTGCGCAGGGTTCTTGCCGTCGCACTCCAGGGAGCCGTTGATGCTGCGGATGGTCTGGCCGAAGCCGGCCTGGTTCACCATCGCGTTGTGCGGGGTCATGGTGCCCGGGCCGGACTGGGTGTTCCAGTACCAAAGACCCGTCTTCCAGGCGACCGCGGCCTCGTTCTGCACCCGCCAGGGGTTGTT
>NZ_JBSGVW010000034.1:40864-110026 GCF_053608645.1 Streptomyces sp. NPDC055013 | reverse complement strand
GCCCCGGTTCCTATGTCAGGAACCGGGGCCGTCGCCGTGCCGGGGTGGTTGTGTGTACCGAGCCCCGCTCTCCGGGCCGTCAGCCGCCCGTGAGAGGGCGGGCCGGCTGGGCCGGGCCGCGGGCGATGCGCTCCGTGTGCGGCGGGCGGCGGCTGCCGGCCGGGGTGACCGGGGTGCGCTCCCCGCGGGCCGTGTGCGGGCCGGGGGCCAGGTAGGCGGGCGGGTGGACGGTTGTCCGGGGCGAGTGGGCCGAGGGCGCCGCCTCGCGTGCCACGGCCTCGTCGTCGACGGCCACGTGGCGCGGCTTGAGCAGCACCGGAGCCTCGACCGGGGCGGTCGGCACCGCCACCGTGCCGGCCCGGCGCTCGCGCCAGCGGTCGCGCAGGTCGAAGATCCAGGCCTCGGAGCGGGCGATCAGCGGCTCGAACCACGGCAGGGCGAGCAGGATCAGCAGGCCCGCGGCCCAGCCGAGCAGCACATCGCTCAGCCAGTGCGTACCGAGGTACACGGTGGACAGGCCGACGCCCAGCGAGGTCACCGCCGACAGGGCCGACAGCCAGCGGCGCGCTCTCGGGGTCGAGGCCAGATAGGCCAGGATTCCCCAGGTCACCACGGCGTTGGCGGTGTGGCCGCTGGGAAATATATCGCCGCCGAGCCACATCTCGTTGGAGCCGACGGTCGTCGCGTAGTGCGGGCCGAGGCGGCCCATGCCGAGCTTGGCGGCACCCACCGTGACGTTCAGCAGCAGCAGGGAGACGCCGAGCGCGAGCAGCGGGCGCAGCGTGTGCTGCCGCCAGGAACGCCAGCCCAGCCAGGCCGCGACCATCACGGCGGTCGGGCCGCGCTGGCCGAGCACCACGTAGTAGTCGACGAAGGCGTGGATCTCGGCCCACTGCTGGTACGGGCGGAAGAACATGACCTGCCAGTCGAGCCGGACCAGCCACGAGGTGATGAGGATGGCCCACACGATGGCCACGTAGAAGGCCAGGGTCGAGGTGAACAGCACGACCCTGTGCCGCGTCATCCGCGGCACATCGATGTGGGCCGGGCGTTCCGGCTCCCGGTCCAGCCTGGCGAAGACCCGGTCCAGACGGGTCAGCTTTCGTTCGGTACACACCCAATCGACGTTACAGCGAGTGAGCGCAGTTCAACGGCGATTCCACGGCTTTGTGATGACGATGTGATGTGGGATTCCTCTCAGGGGGAGGTTTATTTCCTAGGAATCCCTAATCACCGAACGCTACATCCTTCAATTCCTTTGATCATTCTGTTGGTTCGTTTTTTACTGCTTATGAATTCGTTCACCGAATCATGGGGTGGAATTCCCCTGGAGCTCACCGCTCCGGGGTGGCGGATGTGGCGTACGCCACACGCGTACGTGTGGAGTCTGAGAGGTCCGCCACTCGGCACCGACGAGGACTCGCGTACTCTGACGAGTCACTCGCCCTTCGTTGCGCGGGCCGGAGACCACCGCTCCTCTCCGGCCGAGTCACGGGGAGTCCCCACCCCGTGTGCCCCGCCGAGGGCGAGGGAACATCTGGGAGGTACGTACATGTCCGGGACGACCACGGCTGCCGCTGCGCTGCGCCGTCGGGCGGCCGGGGCCGGTGCCAACCGCTGGGTCGTCCTCGTCGTCCTCTGTGTCAGCCTGCTGCTCGTCGCGGTCGACGCGACCGTGCTGCACGTGGCGGTGCCGGCTGTCACCGAGGACCTCAGGCCCGGCGCGATAGAGCTGCTCTGGATCGTCGACATCTATCCCCTGGTCTGCGCCTCGCTGCTGATTCTCTTCGGCACGCTCGGTGACCGGGTGGGCCGCAGACGGGTCCTGCTCCTGGGGTACGGCCTCTTCGGCGTCGCCTCCGGCCTCGCGGCCCTCGCACACGACCCACAGGTACTGATCCTGGCCCGCGCCCTGCTCGGGGTCGGCGGCGCGATGATCATGCCCGCGACCCTGTCGATCCTGCGCCAGGTCTTCCCCGACCGGCGCGAGCGGGCCCTCGCCATCGGCATCTGGAGCGCCGTCGCCGCCGTCGGCGCGGCGGTCGGACCGCTGCTCGGCGGCTTCCTCCTGGAGCACTTCTGGTGGGGCTCGGTCTTCCTCGTCAACATCCCGCTGATGCTGATCAGTCTTCCGGTGGGACGCCTGCTGCTGCCCGAGTCGAAGGGTGACGGCAAGGGCCCCTGGGACGTGGTCGGCGCGCTGCTCGCGGCGGGCGGGCTGTTCGGCATGGTGCTGGGCGTCAAGCGGCTCGGCGGCGGAGAGCCGGTGGGCAGCCTGTTCACCGTGGTGCCGCTGGTGCTCGGTGTGGTGCTGCTGGTCCTCTTCGTACGACGGCAGCGACGGCGGGCGTACCCGCTGGTCGACCTCGGGATGTTCGCGCGGCCCGCGTTCAGTACCTCGGTCGGGTGCATCGTGCTGGCGATGCTCGCCCTCGTCGGGCTCGAGCTGATCGCGGCGCAGTATCTGCAGCTGGTGCTGGGCCTGTCACCCCTGGAGACAGGGCTGCGGCTGCTGCCGCTGACCTTCGCCGCGATGGCGGCCGGGCTGGCCGGCGCGCGGATGCTGCGGAGGTTCGGGCCACGGCGCATGGTGTGCGCCGGGTTCTGTGTGACGGCCGTCGCGGTTCTGCTGCTCACGGCGATGGGCGGCGAGGACAACCCCGGCCTGCTGCTGTTCGGGTTCGTGCTGCTGGGCTTCGGCCTGGAGACGACGCTCTTCGGGGCGTACGAGTCGATGCTGAGCGAGGCTCCGCAGGAGCAGGCCGGCGGGGCGGCGGCGATCGGCGAGACGTCGTACCAGCTGGGCGCCGGCATCGGCATCGCGCTGCTCGGCAGCGTGATGAACGCGGCGTACGCCCCCGGGCTGACGGCCGTGCCGGGTGTTCCGGCGTCGGCCTCCACGGCCGCTTCGCACTCGCTGGGTGAGGCGTACGAGGTCGCCGCCCAGCTGGGCGGGTCGGCGGGGGTCGCCCTGCGCCATGCGGCGCAGAACGCCTTTGTGCACGGGCTGCATGTGACGTTGCTGGTGAGTGCGGGGCTGTTGCTGCTGGGCGCGGTGATGGCGTTGCGGTTGCCGCGGGTCATGCAGTGCGATGCGCCGACCGTGGAGTTGCCCAAGCCGAGGGAAGTCGCGGAGTCCCGCGTCTCCGCCTGACGAGCCCTGGCCTCTCGGTGCCGCTGTAACCGGGAGTCGTACTGGACGTGCACCGCACCGCGTCGTAGCGTCAGGGCCGAGCCGTGACTAGCGGCGCTAGTTTTAGTCGTTGCCGGAGGGTGTTCCCATGTCCGCGTCCTCGAAGTTGCCCCCGTTCGACCCCGCCGACCCCCTCGGCGTCGACGACCTCCTGGAGCCCGAGGATCTGGCGATTCGGAGCACCGTGCGGCAGTGGGCCGCGGATCGGGTGCTGCCGTACGTGGCCGACTGGTACGAGAAGGGCGAGCTGCCGGAGATCCGTGAGCTGGCCCGGGAGCTCGGGGAGATCGGTGCGCTCGGGATGTCGCTGAGCGGCTACGGCTGCGCCGGCGCCTCCGCCGTGCAGTACGGGCTCGCCTGTCTGGAGCTGGAGGCCGCCGACTCCGGCATCCGGTCCCTCGTCTCCGTGCAGGGGTCCCTCGCCATGTACGCCATCCACCGGTTCGGCAGCGAGGAGCAGAAGCAGCGGTGGCTGCCGCGCATGGCCTCCGGCGAGGTCATCGGGTGCTTCGGGCTGACGGAGCCGGACCACGGGTCCGACCCGGCGTCCATGCGGACCTACGCCAAGCGTGACGGGTCCGACTGGGTGCTCACCGGGCGCAAGATGTGGATCACCAACGGGTCCGTCTCCGGCGTCGCCGTCGTGTGGGCGCAGACCGACGAGGGGATCCGCGGGTTCGTCGTGCCGACCGACAGCGCCGGGTTCTCCGCTCCGGAGATCAAGCACAAGCTGTCGCTGCGCGCCTCCGTCACCAGTGAGCTGGTCATGGACGACGTACGGCTGCCCGCCGATGCCGTGCTTCCCGATGTCGTCGGGCTGAAGGGGCCGCTCAGCTGTCTCTCGCACGCCCGGTACGGGATCGTGTGGGGAGCCATGGGTGCGGCGCGGTCCTGTTTCGAGGCCGCTGTCGACTACTCGAAGTCGCGGGAGCAGTTCGGCCGGCCGATCGGGGGCTTCCAGCTCACCCAGGCCAAGCTCGCCGACATGGCGCTCGAACTGCACAAGGGGATTCTGCTCGCCCACCATCTGGGGCGGCGCATGGACGCCGGCCGCCTGCGTCCCGAACAGGTCAGCTTCGGCAAGCTCAACAACGTCCGCGAGGCCATCGACATCTGCCGTACGTCACGGACGATCCTCGGTGCCAACGGGATCTCGCTCGAATACCCCGTGATGCGGCACGCGACCAACCTCGAATCGGTGCTCACCTATGAGGGCACCGTCGAGATGCACCAGCTCGTTCTGGGCAAGGCACTCACCGGGCTCGACGCCTTCCGCTGAACCCCACCAGGGGGCAGGGCCGATGAGCGGCCCTGCCTCAGCTCTGGTTGTAGAAGCCGTCCGAACGGTGAGCCGACGCCTCCCCGCTGATGATCTCCGTGTCGGCCGGAGTCAGCAGGAACACGCGGTTGGACACGCGGTCGATCGAACCGCGCAGACCGAAGATGAGCCCCGCCGCGAAGTCGACGACACGCTTGGCGTCGGCCGGCTCCATGGCCGTGAGGTTCATGATGACCGGGACCCCGTCCCGGAACAGCTCGCCGATGGCGCGGGCGTCCCGGAAGCTGTCCGGGGTGACCGTGCCGATCCGGCGGCCCTTCTCCTCGGCGACGTCCGTGGCCACCTTGACCCTCGGGTCGGTGACCCAGGCATCCCCGGGCTCGGTCCCTTCGGAGTAGTCGTCGTCGTAGTAACGCTCGTCATCGTTGTCGTCAACGAGGCCCAGCCAGGCACTCGCCTTGCGCACCGATCCCATGGACGCCTCCTCTCACAGCGGTCTTCTTACATTCCGCATCCCTATGGTCATCCATGATGCGGACGTCGCGCCAAGTGGATAGACGCCGCGCGGGGGGTTTGTGACGGTACTGGTGCACAGCGAATACGTCGAGAGCCCGTGTCCCCCAAGGGGCATGCCACGTACGGCTGCTGACTGTGAGTGAAATATGATTCTTCACGGCGTATGGGTGATGCGAGGTGCGTACGGGTGAACGAGTCGGCCCTGGCGATCTGTGCCACGGTCGGTACGATGCGGCAGCTCAGCGTCGTTGCGGCGTCGTAAGAACCACGGGGGGACATCGTGTTCGGAATGGTCAGGCCCTGTCGTCATCGGCTCGGAGACCAGCTCACCGGTCAATGGATGGCGCATTTGTGCGGGTTGTGCCTCTCGCTGCGTGGGGACCACGGTCAGTTCGCGCGGATCGTGACGAACTACGACGGGCTCCTTATCTCCGTTCTGACGGAGGCTCAAGCCGAAAAGGACAGCGGATTGCGGCGTACGGCGGGACCGTGCCCGCTGCGCGGGATGCGCACCGCGTCCGTGGCACAGGGTGAGGGCGCCCGGCTCGCCGCCGCCGTCTCGCTGGTGCTGGCCTCGGCCAAGGTGCGTGACCATGTGGCCGACGGGGACGGGCTGCTGGCCCGCAGGCCGCTGGCGCTCGCCGCCCGCCGGGTGGCCACCGGGTGGGGTGCCGCGGGTGCGCGCAGCGGCTCGGCGGTCGGGTTCGACACCGCCGTACTGGTCGACGCCGTGGACCGGCAGGTCGGCATCGAGGCGCTCGCCGGGCCCGGGACGCCGATCCTCGCGGTCACCGAGCCGACCGAGACGGCGACCGCCGCCGCCTTCGCCCACACCGCGATCCTGGCCGGACGTCCGGACAACGCCGAACCGCTCGCCGAGGCCGGGCGCCTCTTCGGACGGCTGGCGCACCTCCTGGACGCCGTGGAGGACCAGGCGGCCGACGCCGCGGCGGGTGCGTGGAACCCGCTGACGGCCACGGGAACCTCGCTCGCCGAGGCGCGGCGGCTCGCCGACGACGCCGTGCACGGGGTGCGGCTGGCGCTGCGCGAGGCCGAGTTCTCCGACGCCAAGCTCGCGCACCTGCTGCTCGTGCACGAACTGCGGCGCTCGGTGGACCGGGCGTTCGGCACGGTGCCGACCTGCGCGTCCCATCAGCCGGGGCCGTACGGTCAGCCGCATCAGCACGGACAGGGACACGGGCAGGGGCCCGGGCCGTACGGGGCGCCGCAGCACCCGTACGGCGGGCAGCACCCGTACGCGGGCGGGAACCCGTACGCCGGTGGTGGGGGAGCGCCCGGCGGCGGCGGCGGTGGTGGCGGTGGCTTCGGCGGGTTCGGTGGTGGGCCGGCGCCCCAGCCGCGCGGGCGGCGTGGGTTCTGGGCCGGCTGCGGGATGTTCTGGCTGCTGTGCTGCACCTGCAAGCTGTGCTGCGCGAAGGAGTACGAGGGCCCGTGGTCCCGTAAGAAGCGCGAGGGCTGCTGCCGTGACTGCGACTGCGGCGACTGCTGCCCCTGCGACGGCTGCTAGGTACCAGGGCTCCTAAGGAGGGGCGGCACCCGATATCGGGGATTTCACTCCGGTATGGAAGGGGTGACGACATGACCCCTGACTCGGTCGACGCCTGGCAGCAGTGGCACGAGCATCGCGTCGCGTCGGTCGCGGCGCCCTACGGGCCGCTCGCGCTGACCGGGACCCACTGGCTGGAGGGCTATCCGGAGAGGCGACTTCCGGACATCCCCGGGGCATGGGCGCCGGCGGTGACGAGGTCGTCCTCACAGCCGCCGAGGCGGACGGGCTGACCTTGGACGGGCAGCCCTTCGAGGGTGCGGTCGGGCTCGTGGCCGATCCCGGGCCGGCGAGCGGGGCGCGCGTGGCGTACGGGGAGCGCATACTGGTCGTGTTGAGGCGCGACGGGGCGTGGGGCGTACGCGACTTCGACCCCGCCTACGAGGCGCGCCGGGTGTTCCGGGGCATCGAGGCCACGCCGTACGATCCACGCTGGTCGGCGCCGGGGCACCTCACGCCGTACGGCGAGGACCGGACCGTGCGGGTCGGGAACGTCGACGGGCGGCGGCGCGGTCTCGGACTCGGCGGAGAACTGGCGTTCGCCCTGGACGGGCAGGAGTTCACGCTTCAGGTCACCGTCGAGGGCGACGGCTCGCTGTGGGCCGTCTTCGCCGACGCGACCAGCGGCGTCGGCAGTTACCGCTTCCGGTTCCTGCGGCCCGCCGCGCCCGACGCCGACGGCCGTACGACGGTCGACTTCAATCGTGCCCTGCTGCCGCCGTGCGCCTTCGCCGACCACTTCGTGTGCCCCTTCCCGCCACCGGGGAACACCCTCGGACTCGCGATCCCGGCGGGGGAGCGCAACCTGCGCTGAGGTGCCGAGAGCGGGCTGACCGGGACAGGGACGGTCAACTCGCACAGATCGTTCAAAGATTGACGGCCGAAAGGCGCCCTTGCGGCTACCCGCCGTTCGGCCGAATACTCCCCCTCAGCGCTTGTCAGGGGCACGGCATGTTCGGAATCCGGACATTCTGGCCGTTTGACTGCGCCTCACGGGCCCCGACCCCACGCGGGCCCCCGACTTCCCTTGGAGGGAACGAAACGTGAGGATCGAGCGCACCACCCCCCGCAGTGGCATTGCGAGACGGACCCGGCTGATCGCCGTATCCACCGGCCTCGTGGCTGCAGCCGCGATCGCGATCCCCAACGCGACCGCCGCGGAGACTCCCGACACCTTCAGCGCCGCCCAGCTCAAGAGCGCCAGTGGCTCCGTACTGAAGGCCGACATCCCGGGCACCGCCTGGGCCGTCGACAGCAAGACCAACCGCGTCACGGTGACCGTGGACTCCACGGTCTCGCAGGCGGAGATAGCGAAGATCAAGGAGCAGGCCGGCACCAACGCCGACGCGCTCACGATCAAGCGCACCGCCGGAAAGTTCAGCAAGTTCATCCAGGGCGGCGACGCCATCTATGCGAGTAGCTGGCGCTGCTCGCTCGGCTTCAACGTCCAGGACAGCAGCGGCAACCAGTACTTCCTGACCGCCGGCCACTGCACCGACGGTGCGGGCACCTGGTACTCCAACTCCGGCCGCACCACGGTCATCGGCTCGACCGCCGGCTCCAGCTTCCCGGGCAACGACTACGGCATCGTGCGGTACTCCGGTTCCGTCAGCCGGCCCGGCACCGCGAACGGCGTGGACATCACCCGCGCGGCCACGCCGAGCGTCGGCACCACCGTCATCCGTGACGGCTCCACCACCGGTACGCACAGCGGCCGGGTCACCGCCCTCAACGCGACCGTCAACTACGGCGGCGGCGACATCGTCGGCGGCCTGATCCAGACCACCGTCTGCGCCGAGCCCGGCGACTCCGGCGGTTCGCTCTACGGCAGCAACGGCACCGCGTACGGTCTGACCTCCGGCGGCAGCGGCAACTGCAGCTCCGGCGGCACGACCTTCTTCCAGCCGGTGACCGAGGCCCTCAGCGCGTACGGCGTCAGCGTCTACTGACACCTCGGTTCGGCCTGAACGGCAGCCGGCAGCATGTGAGCCCCCGCACGCAACTCTCGTGCGGGGGCTCGCCCTTGTTCCCGTGCCGGGGTTACCGTCGATGCGCAGGCAGTACTCCCCTGTAGTGCGCCCACGTCGGACCCTGGGGGTCGGTGATGGTCGAGGAGCTGGTGGCGGCGGGAGTGACGCTCGCGTTCGCCGGTGTGGTCTATGTGGCGGCGGCCGCGCGGGTCGTCAAGCAGTACGAACGGGGCGTGGTCTTCCGCCTCGGAAAGCTCCGGCCCCAAGTGCGCGGGCCCGGGTTCACGATGATCGTTCCGGCCGTCGACAAGCTGCGCAAGGTGAACATGCAGATCGTGACGATGCCCGTGCCCGCGCAGGAGGGCATCACGCGGGACAACGTCACCGTGCGGGTCGACGCCGTCGTCTACTTCAAGGTGACCTCGCCGGCCGAGGCGGTCGTACGGGTGGAGGACTACCGGTTCGCGGTCTCGCAGATGGCGCAGACGTCGCTGCGGTCGATCATCGGCAAGAGCGAGCTGGACGATCTGCTGTCCAACCGCGAAAAGCTCAACCAGGGGCTGGAGTTGATGATCGACAGCCCGGCGGTGGAGTGGGGCGTGACGATCGACCGGGTGGACATCAAGGACGTGTCGCTGCCCGAGACCATGAAGCGGTCGATGGCCCGGCAGGCGGAGGCCGACCGGGAGCGGCGGGCGCGGGTGATCAACGCCGACGCGGAACTCCAGGCCTCCAAGAAGCTGGCGGAGGCGGCACATCAGATGGCCGATGCGCCGGCGGCCCTTCAGCTTCGGTTGCTGCAGACGGTGATGGCGGTGGCGGCCGAGAAGAACTCCACGCTGGTTCTTCCGATTCCGGTGGAGTTGTTGCGATTTCTGGAGAAGGGGACGCAGGTGCCGGCGGAGGCCGCCGGTGCGCAGCGGACCGTGCAGGAGGAACTTCCGCCCCTCGAACCGCGCTTGGACTCGGACCCGGGAGGGTCGATTTCAAGACAGGAGTAGACCTCACGCGCTGCGTATGGTTCCCTCGCTTGCAGTGTTTGCTGTGCGAATAGGCCCCGCGTGACTGTGCACGGTCAAGGTGGCGGGGGCGTGCAACCGTGTTCTACGCGCGTCCTGAAGTCGACCTTGTGCGCTCCCTGTGGGCCTAGGAATAGTGAGCGTTGTTCAACCGGCACGGGCGTGGCTTTTGTTGTGAGTCGCCTCCGTAGCCGTACGCCTTCCGGTTCGTGAGGTCCCCACAACCTCTCGGGCCGACCCCCCACAGGAGGACGTGAGTTGAAGCACCGACGCATACCCAAGCGGCGTGCAGCCGTGGCAGGTGCGGGCATCGCCGCACTGGTTGCCGCGGGAGTGACCTTGCAGAGTGCGAACGCGAGTGAGTCGCCTGAGGCGTCCGCGCCGAAGACCCTCTCGGTCGGCGCGGCCGGAAAGCTCGCCTCGACGCTCGCCAAGGACCTCGGCGCCGACGCCGCCGGTACCTACTACGATGCGCAGACCAAGAGCCTTGTCGTGAACGTCCTCGACGAGGTCGCCGCCGATGCCGTCGAGGCCGCCGGCGCCAAGGCCAGAGTCGTCGAGAACTCGCTCGCCGAGCTGAAGAGCGCCCGTACGACGCTCAAGCAGGACGCGACCATCCCCGGCACCGCCTGGGTGACGGACCCGGCGACCAACAAGGTCATCGTCACCGCTGACCGCACGGTCTCCAAGGCCGAGTGGACCAAGCTCGGCAAGGTCGCCGACGGGCTGGGTGCCACGGTCGAGCTCAAGCGGTCGAAGGGGGAGTTCAAGCCCTTCATCGCGGGTGGTGACGCCATCACCGACGGCAGCGGCCGTTGCTCGCTCGGCTTCAACGTCGTCAAGGGCGGCGAGCCGTTCTTCCTGACCGCCGGGCACTGCACCGAGGGCATCACGAACTGGTCGGACTCCGAGGGCAACGCGCTCGGCACCAACGAGACGTCCAGCTTCCCGGACAACGACTACGGTCTGGTGAAGTACACCGGCGAGGTCGACCACCCGAGCGAGGTCAACCTCTACAACGGGTCCACGCAGGCCATCAGTGGCGCCGCCGAGGCCACCGTCGGCATGGAGGTCACCCGGAGCGGTTCGACCACCCAGGTGCACGACGGCAAGGTCACCGGACTGGACGCCACCGTGAACTACGGCAACGGTGACATCGTCAACGGGCTGATCCAGACCGACGTCTGCGCCGAGCCCGGCGACAGTGGCGGCTCGCTGTTCTCCGGCGACAAGGCGATCGGCCTCACGTCCGGGGGCAGCGGTGACTGCACCTCCGGTGGGGAGACGTTCTTCCAGCCGGTGACCGAGGCGCTGTCGGCCACGGGTACCGAGATCGGCTGACGCTTCGTCGCTTTTGTTGAGCCCCGTCCCTCTTGTGAGGGGCGGGGCTCTTCGCCGTGTGCGTGCAGAGTGGTGGGGCCCTGTGCCTCTACGGCGTCTTGGTTCCGCCTGTCCGCAGTTTCGCCGCCAGGAGTGTGATCGCGGTTCCTGCTGCTGCCCATGCCGAGAGGACCAGTAGCGACGCGGTGGTGTCGTTGCCCTTGAAGTAGGCGATCGAGCGGGTGGCCCAGGTGCCCGCGCCCGGAGGCAGGGCCGGGCCGATGTCCCTCCAGAACGGTGGGAGCAGCGGGGGTGGCAGGGCGCCGCCCGCGCTCGGGTTGCCCAGGATCACCACGATCAGGATGACCAGGCCGATGCCGGCCATGCCGAAGATGGCCTGGAAGGCGAGAGTGGCCGCGCCCACCGCGAAGATGATCAGGGCGCCCACGCCCCAGAGGGCGGCGAGGCTGCCCGGCAGCGCGCCCAGGATCGGACCGATGATCAGGGCGCCGCCCAGGCCGCCGACGACCGCCACGAGGGCCATGGCGATGAGGCGGATCACCGAGCGTCTCGGTGTGGGGCGGCCGGCGCCCGAGCTGATCGTCATGATCGACGCGCAGAGGTAGCCGCCCACGCACCAGCCCACGGTCGCGTAGAAGGACGTGAGCCCGTTGGCGTCGTGCCGGTCGGCCGGTGCCACGTCGATGGTGCGCAGGGTGCGTGCCTCGGATCTCTCCAGGGTGGCGACCAGGGACTCCAGGGTGGCGGCCAGCACCCTTCCGCCTCCGGTGGCGACCAGGAGGGTGTCGGTGGTGCTGTTCGGGTCGATCAGCAGGGCACCGTCGATCTCGCGGTTCAGGATCTGCTTCCTTGCCGCCGCGGCATCGGCCACCACGCGCGGGTCCAGGGGGTCGCCGGGCAGGTTCTCGAGCCGGTCCACCGTCTGCTGGGCGGCGACCTCGGGTGCCACGACTCCCAGCGGCACGTTCTTGGGTTTCGGGTCGTGGAGCGCGCCCACGTAGGAGGCGATGAAGAGCAGAGCGAGGCCGACGACGCCGGTCACGAGCAGCGTGGCCCGCGGGGTGACGGCGTCCTTCACCTCGGCGAGGAAGGGGCTGCGGGAGGTGTCGGCGCCGGGGGTCTGCGTCATGCCCCCACAGTCCGGGTGACCAGGCGTTTGTGCAGGTGGGAGGCGGCCGAACGGATGTCGCGCGAATGTTCGAGAACGGTCCGCGAGGCTTCGCCTCGGTCGCGATCCGATCCCCTGGAGTGAGCTGGAACAGGGGCTGTGGCTCTGCAGGACACCCGCTGACTCGGACTCTGCAGGCGGGGCGGTGGTGGCCCGGATCCTCGACGGTGCGTTGTTTGTGCAACATCCCGCACGCTCGGACCGCAGGCGAGCCGCCGACTGGGCGCTGCGTACGGCGCGGGGTGGCCGTGCGTGCGCCGACGGCCCGTCGCAGCAGCTAGTGCCCCTCTGTCTTGCGGCGCACGCGGATTGCTTGTCCGGGCGCGGGTGTGCGCATAAGTAGGCAGTCGGCCGAGCGGACGGCGCCGTGAACCCCACAGGGTGGCGGGGACCGATCCGCGAGCGTTCCCTTACGGAAAGTGTCGATCGCGATGCAATCCGTTACGGGTGTGCCGTCCCGAGCGTTCGAACGGCTGCGCGCGATGCGAGCTGCGGAGGCAATTTCCCTCAACTGCCCCGCCTGGCTGGGGAGCTGGCGGAGTGGTGTGTGTTCGGACGTCGATCACTCCCTCGATAAATCGATGACTTGTTCGAATGTGGGTCGCTGACCGGGGCTGATGAGGTTAGAGTAATCGAACGAGCGTACGATGGACGTATCGGGTGTATGGCCGAAAAGGGGTGGAGTGATGGAGGTGCGGCATGGAGGGTTTCGCCCACGTGCACGTCGCGTCCGGTTACTCCCTGCGCTACGGCGCCTCCCATCCCGAGCAGCTCGCCCGGCGGGCGGCCGAGCGAGGCATGTCCGCGCTCGCGCTCACCGACCGGGACACGGTCACCGGCGCCGTGCGGTTCGCACGGGCATGCGCGAAGGAAGGGGTCCGGCCCCTCTTCGGCGTCGACCTGGCGGTGGAAGCTCTTGCGCCTCCGCCGCCCGCCCAGCGGCGCCGCACCCCGGTGCGTGGCGGTGCGCATGTAGTCGAGCCGCCGCTGCGATTCGTGCTGCTCGCGCAGAACCGGGCGGGATGGGCGCGGCTGTGCCGCATCACCTCGGCCGCCCATGTCGGCGCCCTGTCCGGCACGCCGCCGGTGGTGCCGTGGGAGGCGCTGCGCGAGTACGGCGGCCCGGGGTTGACCGTGCTGCTCGGGCCGCTCTCGGAGCCGGTGCGGGCGCTGTCGGTGGGCCGGGAGGACGTCGCGGTGAAGCTGCTGGCGCCGTGGCAGGAGATATTTGGCAGGGGAATCAGGCTGGAAGTTGCTGTGCATAAACGTTTCAGCATCGGGCCTGGATCGCTTCGGCTGGCTGCCCGGACCCTGGCGCTGGCCGATCGCACCCGAACCACCGCCGTGCTCTCCAACGCTGTCCGCTACGCCGATCCCGAACAACATCGACTCGCTGATGTCCTGGACGCCGCGAGGCTGCTGCGACCGATCGACTGGCGTCGCCTGGACAGCGGGCAGCGCTGGCTCAAGGACGAGCGGGGGATGGCGGCCGTCGCACGGATGGTCGCCGAGTGCGCCGGAGCGGATGTTCGGCGGGCACGGCGCCTGATGGCGGACACCGCCGCCACGGCGGCCGCATGCACAGTCGATCCCGCGGCCGACCTCGGGCTCGGCGCCCGGCACTTCCCGGAACCGGCGCTCTTCGGCGCCGGCCCCGGAGCGAGCGGGGCCGCACAGTTGCTGCGCCGGCAGTGCGAGGAGGGGCTGGCCCGGCGCGGCCTGGACCGTGACAGGGCGGCGCTCGACCGGCTGGACGAAGAGCTCAAGGTGATCTCCGAGCTGAACTACGACTCGTACTTCCTCGCCGTCGGCCAGGTCGTCGCCGACATCCGGGCCAAGGGCATCCGGGTCGCCGCCCGCGGCTCCGGCGCCGGATCGATGGTCTGCCACGCGCTGGGCATCGCCACCGCCAACCCGCTCGACCACCGCCTGCTGTTCGAACGCTTCCTCAGCGTGCGCCGGGCCTCGCTGCCCGACATCGACATCGACGTGGAGTCCGCCCGACGGCTGGAGTGCTACGACACGATCTTCGAACGGTTCGGCAAGGAGCGGGTGGCGGTCACCGCGATGCCCGAGACCTACCGGGCGCGCCGGGCCCTGAGGGACACCGGTCTTGCGCTGGGGATCGCGCCGGCGGAGGTCGACCGGATCGCCAAGAGCTTCCCGCATCTGAGGGCCGCCGACATCACCGGCGCGCTCGCCGAACTGCCCGAGCTACGGCAACTGGCGGGCGAGGCGGGCCGGTACGGGCCGCTGTGGGAGCTCGCTGAGGGCCTCGACTCCCTGGTCCACGGCATGGCCATGCATCCCTGCGGCGTGGTCATCAGCGACGCCACCCTCCTGGACCGGCTGCCGGTGCAGCCCACCCCGCAGGGCGACTACCCCATGGCCATGGCGGCGAAAGAGGAGATCGAGGCGCTGGGCAACATCAAACTCGACGTCCTGGGCGTGCGGATGCAGTCCGCGATGGCACACGCCGTCACCGAGATCGAACGCACCACCGGCAACCACTTCGACCTCGACAACCCTGAGCAGGTGCCGCTCGACGACGTTTTCGCGTTCAAGCTCATCCAGGAGAGCCGGACCCTGGGTTTGTTTCAACTCGAGTCGCCTGGCCAGCAAGATCTTTTGTCCCGACTGCAGCCACGCGATCCGCAGGACGTCATCGCCGACATCAGTCTCTTCCGGCCGGGTCCGGTCGCGGGCGGCATGCCCGAGCGGTACATCGCCGCCCGCCACGGCGGCAGACCGACGTACGCCCACCCGGATCTGGAGCCGGTCCTCGCTGACACCTACGGCGTGACCATCTGGCACGAGCAGATCATCGAGACCCTGTCGGTGATGACCGGCTGCGACCGAGCTTTCGCGGAGATCACCCGGCGAGCGCTTGGCGAGAAGGATCAACTGCCCAGGATCAAGGCCTGGTTCCACAAGTCGGCAGGCGCGCGTGGCTACAGCGTGGCCGTGCGGGACGAGGTCTGGAAGACCGTCGAGGCTTTCGGCGCGTACGGCTTCTGCCGCGCGCACGCGGTCGCTTTCGCCGTACCGGCGCTGCAGAGTGCCTGGCTCAAGGCGCACTACCCGGCGTTCCTGCTGGCGGGGCTTCTCGAACACGATCCCGGGATGTGGCCCAAGCGGGTCCTCGTCTCCGACGCCCGCCGGGGCGGCGTGCAGGTGCTGCCCGTCGACGTCAACAACTCCCGGGTGCGGCACACCGTGGAGAAGGCCGACGGGGAGCAGTGGGGTGTGCGGCTGGCGTTGTCCGCGGTGCACGGCATCAGTGAGGACGAGTGCGCGCGGATCGAGGAGAGCCAGCCGTACGGATCGCTGTCGGACTTCTGGCAGCGGGCCCGTCCCAGCAGGCCGGTCGCCGAGCGTCTGGCGGAGATCGGCGCCCTGAACTGCCTGCACGACGGCCGGCTCACCCGGCGTGATCTGCTGCTCCAGATCGCGGAGTTGCACCGGCAGTCCCGGACCGGGTCAGCGCACGAGGGGCAACTGCCCATCGTCGCGGGCGCGATCGGCGGGGCGGAGCCGAGCGGGCTGCCGGAGATGACCGGGCGAGAGGCGCTGAGCGCCGAGCTGAGCACCCTTGGCATCGATGTCTCCAAGCATCTGATGGAGCACCATCACCGGCTGCTGCGCGAGATCGGCGCCACCGATGCGGCGCATCTGGCCGGGATGCGGGCCGGTCAGCAGGTACTCGTCGCGGGTGTGCGGGCATCGACCCAGACGCCGCCGATCGCGAGCGGCAAGCGGATCATCTTCGTCACGCTGGAGGACGGGTCCGGCCTGGTAGACCTGGCCTTCTTCGAGGACTCCCACCCGGCCTGCGCGCACACCGTCTTCCACAGCGGGCTGCTGCTGGTGCGCGGCACGGTCCAGGTGCGCGGCACCCGCCGTACCGTCGTCGGCTCCATGGCCTGGGACCTGGACGAGATCGCCGCCGCCCGCCGGGACAACGGCCCCGAGGCCGCGCTCGCCCTCCTCGGCGAGAGCCGTCCGCATCCGACTCCCGCCCAGCCGCAGCGCACCCTGGTCGACGGCACCGCGGGCGCACGGCTGCATCCGTACGCCGACCTCCAGCCGGCCGGCACCCGTTCCGCTGACCTGAAGAAGTTCGGCCACCGAAGCCCGGGGAGCGCGGGATGAGCGGGATGAGTACACGTCAGCGGCACATCGCCCACCTCCATCTGCACGCGGGGCTGACCGAGGATCAGTACGGCGAAATAGTCGAACTGATGTCTGGTGTCACTCCTCACGTCCAAGCTGTCCCGCCCAACGCCGTCCAGCTGGACCTGACTTCGGCGCTCAGATACTTCGACCTTCCCGCCTACGACGTCGTGCAACTGGCGAAGCTCAGGCTGAAGGCCCTCTACGGCATCGACAGCAGCGCAGGGCTCGCGGGCAATCGCATGCTGGCGGCCATGGCGGCCGACGCGTCCGCGCCGGGCGAGACCACCTGGGTCCCCGCCAATCGTGTGGCCGACTGGCTGTACCCGCGGCCCGTCACCGCGCTGCCCGGAGTCGGGCGCACCATGACGGAAACGCTGCACAGATACGGCCTGCACACCATCGGCCAGATCACCGACCTGCCTTCGGTCGCCTTGCAGCGGCTCCTCGGCGCCGGCCAGGCACGGATGCTGACCGAACGCGCCCGCGGCCACGACCCCCGCCCGGTCACCCCTTCGGAGCCGGCAGCGCATCTGATCGCCGACCGCGTGCTGGAGCGGGACTGCCTCGACCCCGCACAGCACCACCGCGCAGTTCTGGGACTTGCCGACCAGATCGGCCAACGCCTGCGAGGCGAAAGCCAGATTGCGAGCCGACTCACCCTCACGGTGCGGTACGCCGACCGCAGCTCCACCACACGTACCCGCACCCTGCCGGAACCCACCAATCACTCGCCCGCCCTCGCCACGACTGTGCTGAGCCTGCTGGCAGGTCTCGGATTGCAGCGAGCGAGAGTACGCGCCTTCGTGATCCGCGCAGACGACCTGCTGCCAACGGGCAGGGCCTATCGCCAGCTCTCCTTGGACCCCGGCGATGCCCGCGCCCGCGCGGCTGAAGCCGCCGCAGACCGCGCCCGTCGGCGCTTCGGACCGGAGGCTGTACGTCCAGCCGCTCTGGCGAACTGACCGCTTGCACCTCCGTCCGGGCTGGCCCTTCGGTCAGATTGGGCCGTTCGAGGTTCCGAGAGGCGGCCGCATATGACCTGTCAGACAGTGGATCGCGTCGACACCTCAGGGATTGGACGCTCATGGACCGCGTTCCACCCATCGCCAACCACACGGTCTGGTGGGCGACCTGCAGACCGCCGCCCTGGTGTCCTACGAGGGCGTGGTGAACTGGTTCTGCTCGCCGCGGTTCGACTCGCCGAGTGTCTTCGCCTCGCTGCTCGATCACGACCGCGGCGGGTATTTCCGGCTTGCACTGGACCTTGAAGGAGCCGACGGCCCACTCGCCGGCGCTGACCAGGGCGGCGTACGACATGTACGAGGCTCTCGGTCTCCAGCGCCCCCGCGTCCGCGCCCTCGCCCTGCGCGCCGAGGGCCTCGACCCCGCCGAGCGGGCCTCCTGCCGGCTCACCTTCGACCCGCTCGACGAGAAGGCCCGCCGCATCGAGGAGGTCGCGGACCGCGCGCGGGCGAAGTTCGGGCCGTATGCGGTGATGCCGGGGTCGCTGGCCGCTTGACTCCCCTGGTGCGGGCGTCAGTTGGCCCAGGGCGGCGTGATGCGTGTGCCGTCGGCCAGCTCCGCCGTCAGGCCGATGGAGGTGGTGACCCAGGTGACGGCGGTCCGCCCGGCCGGGTTCTCGACGGTCAGGGTCGCGCCCGGGTTGATGATCAGGGTGTCGCCCGCCGTGATCCGGTCCGTGCGATCGTCGAGCGTGACCAGCAACTCGCCGTCGAGCAGATGGAGGATCTCCTCCCGGTTGACGGTGTGCGCCGGCGCCTTGGTCCCGGCCGGGATCTCGCCGCGCCAGGCGCACAGCTCTTTGCTGCCGGTGCCGGGGGTGGCGTACGAGACGAAACGGGCGCCGTGGATTTCGTGGGCGACGGCTTCGGCCGCGCGGATCACGGGCATGGGTGCCTCCTTGGAGTAGATGGTCAATCAGCTTGACCATACGGTTATGGTCAAGCTGGTTGACCAATACGTCAAGGGTGTTTCAATGCCTGCGTGCAGAACTCCGAAGCCATGGCCCTGTCCGCCGCCCTGCTCGCTGTCGCCGGTGAGCTCACGCAACGCATCAATGACGGCGTGGTCGCCCGCGGGTTCGAAGGGCTGCGGCCCGCGCACGGATTCGCGTTCGCGCGGCTCGCTCCGGACGGTGCGACGGCCACCGACCTCGCCGCCCATCTCGGCGTGACCAAGCAGGCGGCGAGTCAGCTGGTCGACGAGATCGTGCGCAAGGGGTACGCAGAACGCCGGCCGCATCCCGGTGACGCGCGCGCCCGGCTGGTCGTGCTGACCGAGCGGGGGTGGGCCTGCACCCGTGCGGCCGAGGAGGCGGCCGCGGATGCCGTCCGGGCGTGGGTCGGCGTGCTCGGTGAGGGTGAAGTGCAGGCACTGCTCCGGCAGTTGGTGCGCATCGCGCCCCATGGCCCCATCAGGCCCACTTGGTGAGGGTTCACCAGTGGATGTAACCGGCCACCAGTTATCACTGGAAGTTTTTACTGACGCGTAACTTCACACGTCTGCTACTCGCCCGTAACTTGACGGGTGAACAGCATCCTCGTGATCCGGATCACAGGGCGTAATGCCGTCGCAACTCCCTTGAGCCGCAAGGAGATCACACGATGCTGCCCTGGAAACGAGTGCTCAGACCGCTGGCCGCGCTGCTGCTGACCGCCGCAGTCGCCGTCGTCCCCGCCACCACGGCCCAGGCGGCCGAAGCGGCGGCGACCACGCGCAGTGGCTGGAACGACTACTCCTGCAAGCCCTCCGCCGCCCATCCCCGCCCCGTCGTCCTCGTGCACGGCACCTTCGCGAACTCCGTGGACAACTGGCTGGGCCTCGCGCCCTACCTGAAGCACCGCGGCTACTGCGTCTTCTCCCTCGACTACGGCCAGCTGCCCGGCGTGCCGTTCTTCCACGCCCTCGGACCGATCGACAAGTCGGCGGAGCAACTGTCCGCCTATGTCGACAAGGTGCTCGCCGCCACCGGTGCCGCCGAGGCCGACCTCGTCGGCCACTCACAGGGCGGCATGATGCCCCGCTACTACGTCAAGTTCCTCGGCGGTGCCACCAAGGTGAACGCCCTCGTCGGCATCGCGCCCAACAACCATGGCACCACCCTCGGAGGGCTCGCCAACCTGCTGCCGTACTTCCCCGGCGCGGAGGACCTGCTCAGCACCGCCACTCCCGCCCTGGCCCAGCAGATGGCCGGATCCGCCTTCATGGCCAAGCTCAACGAGGGCGGTGACACCGTCCCTGGCGTCCGCTACACGGTCATCGCCACCAAGTACGACGAGGTGGTCACGCCGTACCGGACCCAGTTCCTGAACGGCCCCGACGTGAAGAACGTCCTGATCCAGGACCGGTGCGCGGTCGACCTGTCCGAGCATGCGCTCCTCGGGCTGACCGACCGGATCGCCTTCCACGAGGTGGTCAACGCGCTCGACCCGGCCCGCGCCACGCCCACCACCTGTGCGTCCGTGATCGGCTGAGCACGCCGCCGGGGCCTGACCGGCCTGAGCCGCCGGTCAGGCCCCGGAGTTGTGGGGCGGTGGCGCCGCGGGTCAGCGGCCGTGGCGAGCGCCGGCCGCGCGGCGGCGCACCGACGCGAACAGGACCGCGGAGCCGAGCGCGAGGGTCGCCGCACCGCCCATCGCGAGATACGCCGTGCTGCTGTCCCCGCCGGTCTCGGCGAGGTTCTCGGTGGCACCGGCGGCCTTCGGCCGGTTGGCCGGCGCGGACTGCTGGTCCGCGGCCGCCGCGGCCGGCTCCGCCGACGTACTGGCGTCCTGGTCACCGTGGCCGTTGTGCTCGATCGTCGACTTGTCGGCACCGTCCTCGATCTGCTCCTCGGAGGGCGCGGAGGCGCTCGGGGCGGGCGCGGCCTCGCCGGTGCTGTCGCTGCCGCCGCCCGAGGTGTCGGTGCTGCCGCCACCGTCGCCACTGCCCGAACCGCCTCCGCTCGCGCCGCCGAAGGCGACGTCCGAGCAGGAGTAGAACGCCTCCGGGCTGTCCGAGCGCTGCCAGACCGCGTAGAGCAACTGCTTGCCGGAGCGCTGCGGGAGGGTGCCGGAGAAGGTGTAGAAGCCGCCCGAGGCCGCCGGGTCGGTGGACGTCGCCACCGGGTTCGCCAGGTCCAGGTCGTCCCAGGCCAACGGCTTCGACGGGTCGTACCCCTGCTTCGTGATGTAGACCTTGAAGGTGCCCTTGTGCGGTGCGGTCACGCGGTACTTGAACGTGTACGACCCGCTGCTCACGCTCGTCGTCGGCCAGTCGGCGCGGGCCAGGTCGAGGCCCTTGAACGCCTCGCTGTTCGCGCTGCACAGCTTGCCGTCCGGGATCAGCTCCTGGTGCCGGCCGTCCGCGTTGCCGATGCGTATGCCGTTCCAGTCGTAGAGGGCCTGCGTACCGCCCGCCGCGACCGCCGCCTTGCACGCGTCGGACTTCGGGCTCTCCGGGCCCTCCGCGTAACACTGCGAGACCCGGCTGACCGGGTCGCCCATCGAGCCGTGCGCCGACGCGGGCGCGGTGGCGAGGGCGGTGAGGGCGAGCGGGGTCAGGCCCAGGGCGGCGACGGTTGCGGCCTTGCGGCGTGCGGGCATGGGGGATCTCCTCGGAACCGGAACTGATGAGTGCCGGATCAAAGAAACCGTGAAAACGCCTGTCGCAGGGGGTTCGAGGCGATCTTTAGGGTCGCCTTAAGGGAGTGCTCAGGCGGAGATCAGGTAGGTACGGTTCCTGGCATGACCGATGAGCAGATCCGGCCCGCCGTCGCCGCCGACGTGCCGGCCGTCAAAGCCGTCACCGATGCCGCCTACCACCACTACATCGAGCGGATCGGCAGGGTCCCGCAGCCCATGGAGAGGGACCACGCGGCGAACGTGGCCGAGGGGAAGGTGTACGTCACGGAGGAACCCGGCACGGGGCGCGTCGTCGGGCTCGTCGTGGTCGAGGCGTACGAGGACCACCTGTACCTCGACAACATCGCCGTCCACCCCGACGCCCAAGGGCAGGGCGTGGGGCGACGGCTGCTGCACTTCGTGGACGCACACGCGCGTGCGCTGGGTCTGCCCGAGGTCAGGCTCTACACGAACGCGCTGATGTGGGAGAACCAGAAGATCTACCCGAAGTACGGCTACGAGGTCATCGAGCGTCGCGTGGACGGGCCGTACGACCGCGTCCACTACCGCAAGCGGCTCGACTGACGTGTCTCATGGGGCCGAAGGGGCGTTTCAGCCGTCCGGCCACCAGGTGCGTGCGATGTCCTTGCGGACCTCGGGTCGTCCCGAGGGGCGCTCGTCGGCCTCCTCACGGATCCGGCGGGCGTCCGTCGTCCTCTTCAGGGGCTTCTGCACGGTCACACGGCGCATGGCTGCCTCCTTCAGGGGCCACCGAGTTCCTCGTTCATGTGGAGGTAGACCCTTGCGGGGAGAGTTCCTCATCGCCGCTGGTCCTGTCAGTGGCCGCTGTCACGATTCGACTGTCAGTGGCGGGTGTCACTCTTGGCCGCATGACCGACATGACGAACGGTGAACAGGCCGTCACAGGGCAGGCCGTGGACTGGGACGCGGCCGCCGCCTCCTTCGACGACGAGCCGGACCACGGCCTGCGCGACCCCGAGGTGCGCCGGGCCTGGGCTTCCCGGCTGCGCTCCTGGTTGCCCGAGCGCGCGTCCGACGTCCTCGACCTCGGCTGCGGCACCGGCAGCCTGTCGCTCCTCGCCGCCGAACAGGGACACCGGGTCACGGGAGTGGACCGGTCCCCGGCGATGGTGGACCTCGCCCGCGCCAAGCTGGCCGGGCGTGACGCGGTGTTCCTCGCCGGTGACGCGGCGGCGCCGCCGGTGGGGGAGGAGCGGTTCGACGTCGTGCTCGTACGGCACCTCCTGTCGGCGCTGCCCGACCCGGGCCGGGTCCTGCGGCACTGGCGCGGGCTGCTGCGCCCCGGAGGACGTTTCGTGCTGGTCGAGGGCGTGTGGGGGACGGTCACCCCCGCCGGCATACCGGCGGACCGGCTCACCGGGCTGCTCGCCCCGCTCGTCGGGCAGGTGCGCGTGGAGCGCCTGTCGGACGACGAGCTGCTGTGGGGGAAGGCCGTGGACGACGAGCGGTACGCCGTGGTGGCGACGGCCTAAGCCAGCAGGGACTCCAGACCGCCCTCGACGGTGGCGAACGCCTCCAGCTCGTCCAGGGCCGCCACGGCCGCCGCTGCCGCCTCGGGATCCGTCTCCGCCAGACCGCTCTCGGCGAACTCGTCCTCGTCCAGGCGGCGTACGTCCGTGCCGTCCGCGGAGCGCCACAGGTCCAGGTCGAGGTCCTCGACGACCAGCTCGGTGCCGGACAGGGTGGCCGGGCGGGTGACGTCGCAGTACCAGCCCTTGAGGGCACCCGAAGCGTCCCGGACCTCCTTCACGGCGTACCAGCGGTCGCGCCAGTAGTACTCCGTGAAGACGTCGCCCGGCTCGAAGCGGACGAAGCCGAAGTCGCGGACCCCGTCACCGGACCAGGGGGCCCGGACGGCGATCCGGGTGCCGTCGTCGGCGACCAGCTCGGCCGCGTAACGGATCTTCGTACGGCCGCCCTTGACGAGGACCACGTCCAGCGGGCGTCCCTGCTCAGCCGAGTTCGCGGACATGACGCACCTCCGTCGCGCAGACCTCGTAGCCGAACCACTTGTTGATCGCGAGCATCGGGCCGTTGCCGGCGTCGTTGCCCGTGAACGCCTCCGTGTACCCGGCGGCGCGGGCGCGATGCAGCGAGTCGTTCTTGGCCAGCTTGGCCAGGCCGCGGCCGCGGAAGGCGCGGGCGCTGCCGGTCATGGCGGTGCCGTAGCGGGTGGCGCCGTCCGTGCGGGCGGCGCTGAAGGCGGCGGGGCGGCCGTCGACGAGGACCACCGAGGTCAGCTCGTGGCTGTTCAGCGGGTGCCGCCAGGTCTCCTCCAGCCAGGCCTCGTAGTCCGTGAACTCGGCGTCGACGTCACCGGGTTCGTCCAGCGTCGCCTCCGCGTCCAGTTCGAACAGCGGGCGGGGATCGTCCGCGAAGTCGGCGGCCGTGCGCAGTTCGACACCGGGCGGGAGCGCCTGCAGCGGCGGCAGCGTGCCGTTCGCCAGGTCGAGGCGAAGGAAGTGCGCGGAGCGGCTCGCGCGATAGCCGTGCCGTTCCGCGAAGGCGCGGTTGTCCGGCTCGTCGAGCACCCAGGCGTACAGGGTGGTCGCGCCCACGGCGGCCAGGTGTTCCTCGGCGGTGCGGAGCAGGAGCGCGCCGGCGCCGCGGCGGGTGCGCTCCGGGTGCACGTACACGTTGACGAAGCCCTGCCCGGGCTCCGGGCTGTCGTGGGCGATGCCGACCTGGGCCGTACCGATGATCTCGCCGTTCTCCTCGGCGAGGAGAGGCCGGGCATGCGCGTCGGGGTGGGCACGGGTGGCGCCATGGACGACGGCCTCCGGCGTGACCACGAGATACGGGAGAGCGCGGTGCCAGACACCGACGAATCCCTCGACATCGGCTCGGACTTCAGGACGCAGATCGCGGACGGAGACGGTCATGGGGCCGCACGCTACGCGGGCGATGTGCCGGGGTGCCTCTCATTTTCCGGCGGGTACGGGACAATCGGCTTGTGACATTGAAGATCCACATCGACGACAGTGCCGCACCGTACGAGCAGGTGCGGGCGCAGATCTCGGAGCAGGCGCGCGCGGGGGTGCTGCCGGTGGGGTACCGGCTGCCGACCGTGCGGGGGCTGGCGGAGTCGTTGGGCCTGGCGGCCAACACGGTCGCCAAGGCGTACCGCGCGCTGGAGAGCGACGGGGTGATCGAGACGCGCGGGCGCAACGGCACGTTCGTGGCCGCGGCGGGCTCCGCGGCGGAACGGGAGCTTGCGTCGGCCGCCCAGACGTACGTCGAGCGTGCTCGTCGGCTGGGTCTGGCGGAGGCGGATGCGCTGGCCGCGGTGCGGGATGCCCTGCGGGCGGCCTACGGAGGCTGAGCGCTCTGCCGGACGTGCCGAGTCGGGTGGGGTGGTCGGCCGCGGCGCCGTCGTGACCGGTCGCGCCCACACGGCGGAGCCGCACATCGAACATCGCCCCGCGCCCCTTCCGGGGCACCTCCGCACCGGAGTGAACCACGCCTGACCGGCTTGTTCAGCTGTTCAGCGACGTGCCGCGAACTCCGGCGTACGCGTCACCGTCAGCCCCGCCCGCGTCGCCGCCCGACCGAAGACCACCGCGTCCGCCACCGCCGCCCCGCCGGGGTCGTTGTTGAAGTAGGCGTACATGTCCTCGGCGTCGGACCAGGTGGTCGCGATGCGGTCGACCCAGGTCTCCAGGGAGCGCCGGCCGTAGCGGGGCCAAGGATGGGCGCGGCCCTCGTGGAAACGGACGTAGCCCCAGTCGGCGGTGCGCCACAGGGGCGTCACCGGGCGGGCCCGGACATCGGCCCAGCACAGGGCGGCACCGCGGGACTCCAGCACCTTGCGGGTGCCGGCCACCCACCAGGACGCGTGGCGGGGCTCGACCGCGATCCGCGTCCCGGACGGGAAGCAGGCCAGGCAGGCGTCGAGGAGGCCGGGGTCGGCGCGCAGGGTCGGCGGGAGTTGGAGGAGGACCGGTCCCAGGCGGTCACCCAGGCCCGCCGCATGGGACATCAGACGGTGGACCGGCTCCTCGGGATCCTTGAGACGCTTGATGTGGGTGAGGTAGCGACTCGCCTTCACCGCGACCACGAAGTCCCCCGGCACCCGGTCACGCCAGACCTCGAAGTTCTCCCGTGTGGGCAGCCGGTAGAAGGCGTTGTTGATCTCCACCGTGGCGAAGTGCCGCGTGTACTCCTCCAGCCACAGCCGCATGGGCACATCGGCGGGGTAGAGGTCACCCCGCCAGTCCCGGTACTGCCACCCCGACGTCCCGAGGAACAGGGTCATACGACCATGAAAGCACCGGAGGGCTAGAGGTACAGCCCCGCGTCCGCCCCGTCCCGCGGGTCCGGCAGCGACGTCGGGGATGTGCCCCGCTTCAGCGCGTACAGCTCCGCCAGTGTGGCGCCCTCGCGGCCGACGCCCTCCTCCGTGCCGAGCCAGGTGGTCGCCTCACCGCGCGTCAGCGGACCCACCTCGATGCGGGCCAGACAGCGGCCGGGGCGGACGACGGCAGGGTGGAGGCGCTCCAGGTCCTCGTTGGTGGTGACGCCGACCAGGACGTTGCGGCCCTGGCCGAGCAGGCCGTCGGTCAGGTTCAGCAGCCGCGACAGCGCCTGGCCCGCCGTGTGCTTCGCCTCGCCGCGGATCAGCTCGTCGCAGTCCTCCAGGAGCAGCAGCCGCCAGCGGCCCTTGCCCGTCGAGTCCTCCTCGCCGATCGCGATGTCCATCAGATAGCCGACGTCACTGAAGAGCCGCTCCGGGTCCAGGACACAGTCCACCTGGCACCAGTCGCGCCAGGAGCGGGCCAGCGTCCGCAGTGCCGACGTCTTGCCCGTGCCCGGCGGGCCGTGCAGCAGGAGCAGCCGGCCCGCGATGTCCTCCGGTGTCGTCTTCATCAGGCGGTCCATCGCGTCCGCCACCGGCTCGGTGTAGTTGGCCCGCACCTCGTCCCACGTGCCCGCGGAGATCTGCCGGGTGGTGCGGTGCGGGCCGCGCCTGGGGGAGACGTACCAAAAGCCCATGGTGACGTTCTCCGGCTGCGGTTCGGGCTCGTCCGCCGCTCCGTCCGTCGCCTCGCCCAGGACGCGCTCCGCCAGTTCCTCGCTGGTCGCCGTCACCGTGACGTCCGCGCCCCGGTTCCAGCGCGAGATCAGCACGGTCCAGCCGTCGCCCTCCGCCAGCGTCGCGCTGCGGTCGTCGTCGCGGGCGGTGCGCAGCACCCGGGCGCCCGGCGGCAGGAGCGTCACCCCGGACCGTACGCGGTCGATGTTCGCCGCGTGCGAGTACGGCTGCTCGCCCGTCGCGAAGCGGCCGAGGAACAGCGCGTCGACGACGTCGGACGGCGAGTCGCTGTCGTCGACGTTGAGCCGGATCGGCAGAGCGTCGTGTGGGTTCGCAGACATGCGGCCATGATCCGTCACGCGGGGGGCCCGTGCACCCGGTTTCCGTGCCACACCCCGCCAACGGACGATGCCTGCCACCCGCCCCGACGTGTGCAGGCGCCCCGGTGCATCCCGTCCGCGCTGTTACAGGACCGTGCACTGCCGAAACCTGCCCGCGCGGCTGCCGCCGCCGTTACCGTTGTCCTTGATGGGACGTCATGGGTGGAATTCGGGGGCAGGGCGGTGGCGGCTCACCGCGCTGCTCGGGGTGAGCGCGGCGGCTCTGGCACTGGTGGTGACCCTCCTCAACACACTGCCGGGCAACGGTGTGAACACCGACGGCACCTCACGCGACGGCGACAAGGTGCACGGCAATCCGACGGCCACGCCGGACGCCGGGAATCCGGAGGTGGGCTGGGGGTTCACGCACACCCAGTACAGCGCCGACGAGGGCGACTCCGCCGCCGTCAAGCGCGTCGAGGGACGGCTCGCGGACGCCGGGGGACTGCCGCAGATCCAGCACATCATGGGCTGGGGCTCCGACAACCCCGAGCCGGTCGAGGGGCGTTACGACTTCGAGGCGATGGACCGCCGTGTCGACTTCATCCGCGCCTCCGGCAGCACCCCCGTCGTCACCCTGTGCTGCGCCCCCGACTGGATGAAGGGTGGCAAGGCCGGCGTCGACAACACGAACTGGAGCCAGGCCGCCCTGGAGACGCCGCCCGAGCCCGAGCACTTCGAGGACTTCGCCGCGCTCGCCGTGACCGTCGCCAAGCGCTATCCGGACGTGCGGCACTTCATCGTGTGGAACGAGTTCAAGGGCTTCTGGAACGACGCCGAGGCCCGCTGGGACTACGAGGGCTACACCCGGCTCTACAACCTGGTCTTCAAGGCGCTGAAGAAGGTCAACCCCGACATCATGGTCGGCGGGCCGTACCTCGTGATGGACAGCGTCGACCCGCGTGCGCAGGAGGCCTCGAAGGAGCTGAAGGGCTCCTGGGGTGCCATGGACCAGCGCACGATCGACGCCTTCCAGTACTGGAACCGGCACAGGACCGGCGCCGACTTCGTCGTCGTGGACGGCTCCAGCTACACCCGGGACGACGAGCTGCTGCCCGACGAGTTCACGGCCACCGACAAGTTCACGGCCGTCAGCCAGTGGGTGCGGCGGCAGACCGGCGATCTGCCGCTGTGGTGGGCCGAGTACTACGTCGAGCCCGCCGACGGCAACGACGACCGCAAGGGCTGGTCCGAGGCCCGCCGGGTCGCCGTACAGGCCACCGGGATGATCGCGCTGGCCAAGGGCGGCGCCTCCTCCGCCTTCTACTGGAACCCGCAGGAGGAGCGGGGCACCGAATGCGCCGGCTGCCTGTGGACGCCGACCGACACCGAGGGCGGCGGCGAGAAGCTGGCCATGTACGACCTGGTCGCCCGCTTCGCCAAGGAGTTCCGGCCGGGCACCGAGTACCGGAAGGTGTCCGTGGACAAGCCCGACGTGCGGGTCCTGGCCACGGACAAGGCGGTCCTCGTCGTGAACACCCTCGACCGGCAGACCAGCGCGAAGATCGACGGCGAGAAGGTCGAGCTGCAGGCGTACGAGGTCAAGTGGCTCAAGCGCTGAGCCACTTGACCGTCACCGTCCTCACTTGATCGTCAGGAAGCGCTGCACCAGCGAGGCCAGCAGCACCGCCAGCAGGGGCAGCGAGAACCAGAAGCTGCTCTGCAGCCACCGCAGTTGCCGCACGCTGGGCGCCATCGCCACCCGGACGAGCTCGCGGGCCATCAGCAGCACGATCAGCGCGAGCGCCGCGAGCCCCCCGACCACCGACCACGGCGTCCAGGTCACCTGCGGCCCGATCGGACCGGGATCGGCCTTCGGGATCTCGCCGGCCGGCTGCTTGCGCAGCGCGTACATCGTCACGTCGGCGTTGGCGAAGACCTTCTTCAGCTCCTGACGCTTGTCCAGGTTCTGGATCAGCCGCGGCTCCCAGGTCGCCGAATAGCCCACGTCCATCCGCAGATAGGTGACCTGACCCCGGTTGATCATCAGATACGAGTTCGGGCCCGCGTCCTTGAGCGCCTTGACCAGCCCCGACACCAGCACCGGGTCGGTCGGCGCCAGCGTCGGCAGGTACTCCACCTTCTCCATGTCCCGCGAGCCCCACGGCATGGACGGTGTCACCACGTTGACCGGGTCGTTGCTCAGCCACAGCAGCCGCGCCGTCGGATCGTCATGGGCGTACACGTACTCCATGGCGGCGACCTCGCCGGGCCGGATCCGCTCGAACGGCTCGTTGCCCCAGCGGGCCACCAGGAAGCCGCCCATGAGCACCAGGCCCGCCATGAGCGCGGCCAGCGGCGCGAGGCTCACCCGGTCCTTGTCGCGCTCCTTCGTGGTGATGCCGGTGCGCGGGAACAGGGCGAGTCCGGCCAGCAGGGCCGCGCCGGGCAGGGCGAACATGAAGACGCGCAGCGCCATCTCACCGCCGTACGACTGCATGCCGAAGCCCAGGAACGGCACGAAGGTCAGGACGAGCAGCGAGCGCTCCCGGTAGTGGTGGAAGCGCCGCCGCCACCAGCCCCAGCAGGCGAAGGCCATCACACCGCCGGCCAGCAGCACGCGCGTGTAGAGGACGAGCTTGTGCGTCGAACTGCCGCCCTCGATGCGGCCCGACACCGACGACGACACATTGGAGCCGACGCCGCCGACCCCGCCGAAGAGCTCGTCGAAGTGGCCGGACCAGTACGGCTCGGCCATGAAGCCGATCCAGACCGTCACCATGACGCCGAACAGGATCGGCAGGCCGCGCAGTTCGGACTTGCCGATCAGGACGAGTGCCGTCAGCACGCCCAGCATCACGAACGGCGTGAGCTGGTGGGCCGGGACGCTCGCCGCGAACAGGCCGATCAGGACCATCAGCAGCACGGCCCGCCGGCGCCGGTCCGTCGGCTCCACCTCGACCTCGCCGGGCCGCCGCTTCGTCCAGATCACGCGTGGCGCGCGGAACCAGACCAGCAGGATCGCCGCGAAGACCAGATACAGCAGATACGTGAAGCCCTGCGGCGAGAAGTAGTCCTGGCCCACCCAACCGCTGAGCACGAAGATCCAGACACCGGTCCACTTGGCACGCCAGCTCGCCCGCATCGAGCGCACGAGCAGGAACATCGGGACCAGGTACAGCAGTTGCACCGCCAGCGGCCACCAGCGGATGACCTCGCTGAGATCGCTCACCCCGCAGGCCTTCGCGGCGAACGCGGCCACCGCGAAGAAGCCCGGCCAACTCCAGCGCGCGTCCAGGTCGGGCACCGCCGACCCGGTGCGGTCGATGTAGTCGAGGAAGCCGAGGTGCTGCCAGGCCGTCGCGAACCGCGGCTCGGTCTCGATCAGGGCGGGCAGGGCGTGCAGCGACACGACCGTCGCGAGCAGCGTGATCAGCAGCAGCGCCCGATGCTCGCGGCCCAGCCACAGCAGCGAGGCGAACACCACCGTCAGCAGCGCGGCCCCGACCAGGGTGGGGAGCGGCAGCACGGAGATCAGCCCGAGCCCGCCCATCGCGTCCAGGTCGGTCTCGCCGAGCCGCAGCGCGGGCACCCAGTACAGCAGCAGCGCGGCGATCAGCAGACAGCCGAGGACGACCCCGAGGCGGGTGGGCAGCAGCCGTTCACGCCAGGTGAGTGCGGGCACGGGCGCCGCGGGCTGTCGTACGGCCTCTTCGTGCATGGGCGGCTCTTCCCGTACGGCAGCCTCCTCGCGCTCCTGAGGCGCGGCCTCGTCGAACGGGGCGTCCACGTCCACCTCGGCCGGCCCCAGCGACGCCTCCGAGCCGGGCTCCCGCTCCTCGACCGGCAGTCCCACTTCCGGTGTGCGTGCCCAGGCCGGGCGGTGGTCCGGGCGTACCGGCGGGGTGCCCGTGGGCGGTGTACCGGGACCGGGGCGGACATCGGGCCGGCGTTCCAGGTGGTCGAGGTCGACGTGGATGCCGAGGGCGAGCGTGTCGGTGTCGAGCGCCCAGGCGGGCCCCCGCTTGCGCGCCCCCTCGGCCACCTCGCGCGCCCCCAGGTCGGCGAGATCACCGTCGGGGGCCGCACCCGCGGGAACCTCGGCCGAGGTCGCCCGCACCGTCTTGAACAGCTTGGGTGCGGCGATCGCGACGATCACCGCCAGGGCCACGATCTCGGCGACGCCGGCGCCGGTCAGGCCCATGCGGGGGAGCAGCAGCAGCGTCAGACCGAGCACCAGGGCGCACAGCAGGCCCTGCAGCCAGGCCAGTCCGGCGGTGCGGCTCTGCGCGCGCAGGACCGCGAAGTACGTCTCCATCACGACCCGCAGCAGCGCACCCGCCGCGAACCAGCGCAGCAGCGGCGTGGCCGCGTCCGCGTAGCCCTGGCCGAAGACGCCCAGGATCCAGGGCGCCCCGAAGAACAGGATCGCGGCGACCGGCACCATGATCCGCGCCATGCGCTTCAACGCGGCCCGGGTGTTGGCGGCCAGCCGCCCCGGGTCGTGCGAGCTCTCGACCGTGAGGGAGGCGCCCATGTTGATGGCGAGCAGATTGACCGTGCCGCCGATGGTGGCCGTGATGTAGAAGTACGCGTTGTCCTCGGCGGAGACCTGCGCGGCCACGATCACGGGGATCAGATAGACCACGGCGAGGGAGAACAGGGAGCCGGTGTAGTCGCCGGCCAGGAACTTCCCGATCTCCTTCAGGGACGGGGGACTGGTGTGTTCCTCGGTGGCCTTCACATGGCGTGGCACCAGGCGCCGGAACACCAGCCAGCCCAGCGGCAGTACGGACACCGCGATCGCCGCGACCCACGACACGAAGACACCGGCGGTCGGGATCGCCACCGCGAAGGCCACCAGCAGACCCAGCTTCACCGCGGAGAACACGGTGTTGCCGACCGGCACCCACACCGCGCTGCGCAGCCCGGTCAGCACGCCGTCCTGCAGCGTGAGCAGATTCCAGGCGATGACGGCCAAGACGAAGAACAGCCCGTTGACCGGCCCGCTCAGGAACCGGTACGACGGCCCCCACAGGTCCAGCGTCAGCAGGAAGACCCCCGCGGCCAGGGCCACGACCACGCAACTGCCCGCGTACGTCCGGAAGATCAGGCGAACGCTCGTACGTCCCGCGACCGGAATGAAGCGGGCCAGCGCGCCCGTCAGGGTCACCGCGGTCAGACCCGCGAGGAACTTCATCGCGGCGATCGCGGCGGACCCCTGGCCGACCGCGGACTCGGAGTAGTAGCGGGCGGCGGCCAGCCAGAAGCCGAGCCCCAGCACCGCGGAGACACCGGTGTTGATCATCAGGGCGTAGGCGTTGCGGAACAGCTGACTGCCCCCGGAGGACCCGCCCATGCCGGGCAGGCGAAGGCGGCGCCCCGACTGCTCGGGCGCCGGCGCGTCGGTCGATGCGGGCTCGGTCGTGGTCGTCGTGTCAGACACGGGAACGGATGGCCTTCCGGCGGACCTGTCGGGCTCTGCGGACGACGGCGTACCCCTTGGTGAGGGCACGGTCCCTGGCGAAGGTACGGGCGATCGCACGGCCCTCGACCATCCGCCCGAACTCCTCGATTCCGGTGGTGCGGCGCACGGTCAGACGGGTGAGCGCGTACGGCCCCTGCCGGCGCCGCGCGAGGCCGTTGTTGACGGCGAGCGCCTGGGCGTACCCAGTCTCGCGCACCGCCTCGCGCACCCGGCGGCTGGAGTAGCCGTACGGGTAGGCGAACGAGGCCGGGACGCTGCCCAGCCGGTCCGAGATGATCTCCTTGCACAGGATCAGCTCGGAGCGCAGCCTGTCGTCCGGGAGCTGGTCGAGCTGGGGGTGCGTGTGGCTGTGGCCGCCGATCTCGACGTCCGCCTCGGCGAGTTCGCGTACCTGGTCCCAGTCGAGCATGGTGTCCAGGCCGCCGCCCATGTCGTGCGGGCCCTTCAGCCAGCCCGTGGAGACGAACACCGTGGCCGCGAAGCCGTGCTTGGCGAGCACGGGCAGGGCGTGCCGGTGCACGCCCTCGTAGCCGTCGTCGAAGGTGATCAGCACCGGCCGCTCGGGCAAGGGCTTGCCCGAGCGCCAGCGTGCGGCGAGATCGGCGGTCCTGACGGGTGTGAGGCCCAGATCGCCGATCAGCGCCATCTGCTCCGCGAACGCCTCCGGCGCCACCGACAGATCGCGGGTGGCGTCGTTCGGCGAGGTGGAGACGGCGTGGTACATCAGGATCGGCACACGCGTGTCGGTCATCTGCTGCCCCCCTCGACGCCGGCTGCCCCCTTGCTGCCGGCTCCCGCTTCGGTCCCCGCCACCGAGTACGTAACGCCGCCCCGGCGGACCCGGACACTCCCCACCACGTACCCACCGGCGGCCGTGAGCACCCCGGCGACGATCGCGCCGGCGCGCCCCGCACCGCCCGGCCGGGCGAGCAGGGCGTCCCGCAGTCCGCGCGCGACCCCGGCCGGCAGGACCCGGGTGGCGTACCGGCGCTCCGACTCAAGTCCCTTGTCGGCGCCGACACTTCGGGCCACCAGCGCCTTCGACAGACCCTCGGCGTAGGTACGGGTACGGAAGTACCGGAAGTGCTCGCGCACTGCGGGCACCCGGTGGTGGATCACCGCGCGGTCGTCGATCAGCAGGACCGCCTCGGGCCGGGCCCGGGTGAGCCGGATGCACAGCTCCGTCTCCTCGCAGCCCAGCGGCAGCCGGTCGCCGTCGCGTCCGATGCCGCTGGCGAAGCCGCCCGCGAAGTCGAACGCCGTACGCCGGAAGGAGGCGTTGCCGCCGAGGACGTTGCGCACCTTCACGCGCCCGCGCGGCAGGCCCCGGTAGGTGCAGCCGACCACCCAGTCGAACTCGTCCGGGAACCAGGCCGGCCGACGCCCCGACGCCCAGATCGGCTCGGTGCGCCCGCCGACGGCCATGACGTGCGGGTCGGCGTACCCGGCCGCGAAGTGCTTCAGCCAGTCCCGCTCGGCCACCGCGTCGTCGTCGAGGAACGCGATGACCTCGCCGTACGAGGCGGCGATGCCGGTGTTGCGGCCCGCGGACAGGCCGCGGGGGCCCGCGTTGGCGAACACCCGCACATCGGTCGCTTCCTTGTACTCCTTGGTCAGCCGGTCCAGGAGCGCCTCGTTGTGGTCGACGACCAGCAGCGTCTCCAGGGCCGGATACGACTGCGCCCGCACCGAGGAGACCGCCGCGAGGATGTCCTCCCAGCGGTCCTCGGTGTACACGCAGATCACGACGGAGATGTCGGGACCGCTCAAGACGCCTCTCCCCGGACCGAGTGAACCGGGTGAGCCGGCTGGACCGACGGCACCGAGCCGAGCGTCGGGGAGTGCGCCGCGGCGGTGCGGCGGCGCAGCGCACGCCGGTTGGAGCGCTCCTTGAGGATCACCTTGAGCACCCGCAGCCCGTCCCGCACGGCCCGCAGATTGCTCGTGCCGTGGATGCGGAGGTACTCGTGGCTCGGTATCTCCTGCACCTTCAGGCCCGCCTTGACGACCCGGATGTTCATCAGGGTCTCCACCTCGAAGCCGGTGCAGTCGAGGTCGATCTTGTCGAGGCAGTGCCGCCAGAACGCGTTGTATCCGTAGCAGAGATCGGTGTAGCGGGCGCCGAACTTGCGGTTGACGACCGTGCACAGCGCCCAGTTGCCGAGCTTGCGGATCGGCGTCATGTCGTCCGTGCCGCCGCCGTTGGCGAAGCGGGACCCCTTGGCGAAGTCCGCGCCCGAGACCAGGGCGGAGACGTAACTGACGATCTCCTGGCCGTCGGCCGAGCCGTCCGCGTCGACCATCACGATGATGTCGCCGGTGGCCGCCTCGAACCCGGTGATCAGGGCATCCCCCTTGCCCTTGCCGCGCTGTCGCACGACCTTGACGTCAGGCCACAGCTCGCGGGCCACTTCGACGGTGTTGTCGGTGGAGTTGCCGTCGACCAGGACCACTTCGTGTATCCAGTCCGGCAGTGTCTTGAAGACGTACGGAAGGTTCTCCGCCTCGTTCATGGCCGGGATCACCACGCTGACCGGTGGAGCGATGGCCAGGTGTGTGGAGATCGGCCGGTACTTGCCGACTGTGGACGGACCTTGGTCCGTGACCGCCGGGCGCAGAAAAGAGCTCATGAGTCTGGTCCCTCTCGTCCGGTGGACCGCCCGCCCCTGGGCGGCCCGGCATTGTGTCCGGTTCGAAAGGGGGGTTCCTCACCTACGGCACGACCAGATCGATCTCCGTGCACGCATGGTGAGCTGGCATTTCTGGCCGACCACCGATAATCGGCAGCCGGTCGCACGGCACGACTCGGTCACCAGTGCGGACACCTTCACCGAGCACCCCCCTACCGCGCCTCGCGCCGGAACCCGTCGCGGTCTTGAGCCCTCCCCTAGCCGCTTGATGACAGTCCGATGCGAGTGAGATGTACGACGGTATTGATGATTGAGACTGTATGGCAAGAGCTGGAACGAGCTCTCACGTTTTCGTACTTTTGACCGTAACCGGCCGAGTTGCCTTGACCGTCACCGGCGTCCCGAGCGGATCCTCCCCATGCTCTTCAGCAGCCGGTCGGCCGGTTCGAACAGCTCCGGCCGGGTCTGCACGGTGTTGCGCAGCGCCCGGACCGGGGCACGGCGTGCCCGGTGTCCGAACGCGACCGGGTGACGCCGGGTCACCCACCCCTCCGACACCATCAGCTCGCGTGTCTTCAGGGAGTCCTTGTACTCCTTCTGGCCCCGGCCGAGGTCGAGATACGCGATGCCGTCGGCGGCGGCCTCCTCGGCCATGCGCAGATGCAGGACCAGCCCCGGGGAGTACTTCGAGAACGCCGGGTCGTACGCCGGGAACCAGCAGGCCAGCACCCGCTCGGTGCGCAGTCCGAAGTGCGCAGCGATCGGCTTGCCGCCCGCGTACAGCACCGACAGGATCCCCGCGAACGGCTCGGAACGGGTGTGGAACAGCTGCTCCACCAGCCCGGTGATCCACTCGTGCGCGAACCGGTCGCTGCGCCCGGTCCTGCGGTACTGCGCGGACTTCCAGGCCATCAGCGTGCGCAGGGCCGCCGGATCGCGCTCGTCGTGCACATAGCGCACGCCGTCGTGATCCCGGCCGAGCTTGCGCTCCTTGGCGAGCGTCGACTTCGTGAACTTCGGTGACCGCTCACGCAGTTGACTCATATACGCCTCGTACCCCTGGTCGATGTCCATGACCGGGGACGGGAAGGTGCCGGACGCCACCTCCTCGAACGCCGCCTGGCCCTCCACCAGGTGGTCGAACTCCCATACGGCGAGCCCGCAGGCCTTCAGCAGCTCCCGCGCGTCCCAGGTGAACCCGGGCCGGTGCACCACCCCCTGCGCGTCCGAGACGCCGAGCCCGATGGCACGGCCGACTCCGGCCGCGGTCCGCTGGAACGGGAAGAACGCCGCCGGGTCGCCGCCCTCCCGTACGACCGCGATCCGCACCCCGCGCCGGCAGCGGCCGACCGCGAGGGCGAACTCGGGCGACAGGAAGGGGTTGGCCAGCTCCGGCGAACCCTGAAGATGGGCCTTGGACTGCATCGATGTCCACGCCGCCCGGTCGGCGGAGCTGAGCTCGCCGGGGCGGTACACGCTGATGTCCACGTCAGTCAGTCCGCCTTCGCGTCGTACGGCCGCGCAGCCGCCGCACCAGTACCAGCAGGAGAATGAGGGCGCTGATCGCGGTCACGGCCACGATCCCGCCGCGGACCGACCACCGGTGCACGGCCAGCATGCCCTGGGCCACCAGCATGTTGACGACGACCGCGCCCGCGACCGCGGCCACGGTCCTGCCGAAGGGTTCCAGTCCGCGCAGCGCCGCGGCGATCGCCACGGCCGGTGCCGCGAGCAGGAAGAACAGCGTGAACGGGCCGCGCAGCGGTGACTGCGAGCCGACGAGCGCGAGAACCGCGCCGAATCCCCCCACAGCCGTCGCGGCGCCCGCGAGCAGCGGTTTCAGGTCCCTCCCCGGTCCTGACCGCTCCCGCTCGGCGTCCTGAGACGCACCTGTCTTGCTACGTAAGGTCTGCATTGGCGACTTTGCCCCCCGAAGCGCCGGATGCCGGGCTTCAATGTCGCTCAGCTCCGTGGGGGCCGTCAAGACGTTCCCCGGAGACGGCGGGCGTCTCCGGGGAACGGTTGGTTCTGGTCGTACGGGTGTGCTGTTACGGGACGAGCTTCAGCAGCCGGTTGGGCGAGCCGGTGCCGGGGCCGGTGACCACGTTGGTGGTTGCGCCGCCCGTGAGGGCCGAGGCGACCGTGGCAGGGGTGGCCGAGGTGTGGTTCGCCAGGTAGACCGCCGCGGCGCCCGCGACGTGCGGGGTCGCCATCGACGTACCGGAGATGGTGTTCGTCGCGGTGTCGCTGGTGTACCAGCCGGCCGTGATGGAGGAGCCGGGGGCGAAGATGTCCAGCACCGAGCCGTAGTTGGAGTAGCTCGCCCGGGCGTCCGAGCTGGTGGTGGCGCCGACGGTGATCGCCTCGGTCACGCGGGCCGGGGAGTACGAGGAGGCGTTGGCGTTGCTGTTGCCGGCCGCGACGGCGTAGGTCACTCCGCTGGCGATGGAGTTGCGCACGGCCGTGTCCAGCGTGGCGGAGGCTCCGCCGCCGAGCGACAGGTTGGCGACCGAGGGACCGGAGTGGTTGTTGGTCACCCAGTCGATGCCCGCGATGACGCCCGCGGTGGTGCCGGAACCCGCGTTGTCGAGCACGCGCACCGCCACGATCTTCGCCTTCTTGGCGACGCCGTAGGTCGAGCCCGCGATGGTGGTGGCCACATGGGTGCCGTGGCCGTTGCCGTCGGAGGCGGTGGTGTCGCCGTCGACGGCGTCGTAGCCGTAGCTGGCACGGCCGCTGATCTGCTGGTGGGTGATGCGCACGCCGGTGTCGATGACGTACGCCGTCACGCCGCTGCCCGCGCTGTCCGGGTAGGTGTAGGTGCCGGAGAGCGGAAGCGCGGACTGGTCGATGCGGTCCAGGCCCCAGGGGGCGCTGGTCTGCGTGGTGTCGGCCAGCCGGACGCGCTGGTTCTGCTCGACGGACGCCACGGCCGGGTCGGCGGCGAGTTGTCTGGCCTCGGTTGCGGAGAGGGCGGCGGTGTAGCCGTTCAGTGCCTTGGTGAACGTCTTGCTCACCGAGCCGCCGTACTCCTTCACCAGGTCCTTGCCGGCGACCGAGGAGGCCTTGATGCCGGCGCTCTTCTTCAGCGTGACGATGTAGCTGTCCTTGATCGCCGTGGGGGAGCCGGCGGCCAGGACGTTCCCCTCGGCCGGGGCGGCCTGGGCGGGGAGGGAGGTGAGCCCGCCGACGAGGGCGGCGGTCGCCAGGCCGGTTATCGCGGCGAACCGGAGCTTGTTGCTACGCAGTTGTGCCATTACGAGGGAGTCCTCCTCAAGGCGGTGCGCTGGTGGTGCGCGCACATGTGGGGGGTGCGTGCGCGGTCGCACGCACGGCCCTGGAACGGTGCGTTCCTGTTCCGGGGTCGAGGTAAAGGCTCTGCGGTCCCGCGACGACCGACAAGGGGGTTGACGATCTGTCAACAATCCTGTCATGCACACGAAATATCTTGGCATGGACACTTCCCGTCAACACGCGTAGTTGGTACGACGGTTATGGCAGAGATCCTGCTATAGGGAGGTTCCATGAGACGTTCCCGACTTTCCGTATACGTCGCCTCACTCCTCCTCGCCGTCGGCACAGCCCTTACCGGGGCCGCGACGGCGCAGGCCGCCGACAGTGCCGCAGCAGGCGGCTTTGTGGCCCTCGGCGACTCCTACTCCTCGGGCCTCGGCGCGGGCAGCTACATCGGCTCCAGCGGCGACTGCAAGCGCAGCACGAAGGCGTACCCGTACCTCTGGGCCGCCGCGAACTCACCCTCGTCATTCGACTTCACGGCATGCTCGGGCGCTCAAACGGGTGATGTCACGGCCAGTCAGCTCGGCCCGCTCAGCTCCGCCACCGCACTCGTGTCCATCTCCATCGGCGGCAACGACGCCGGCTTCGCGGACATCATGACGACCTGTGTGCTCCAGGGCGACAGCGCCTGCGTCTCACGCATCAACACCGCGAAGGCGTTCGTCGACTCGACGCTGCCCGGCAGGCTCGACAACGTCTACACGGCCATCCGGACCAAGGCCCCGTCCGCCCATGTGGTCGTGCTCGGCTACCCCCGCTTCTACAAGCTGGGCGCGTCGGGGTGCATCGGCCTGTCCGAGACCAAGCGCAAGGCGCTCAACGGCGCCGCCGACTACATCAACGCCGCCACCGAGAAGCGTGCCCTGGACCACGGGTTCACCTTCGGCGACGTACGGCCCACCTTCACCGGGCACGAGCTGTGCTCCGGCAGTTCGTGGATGCACTCCGTGAACTGGCTCAACATCCCGGAGTCGTACCACCCGACGGCCGCGGGCCAGTCGGGTGGTTATCTGCCGGTTCTGAACGCCGCGGCCTGAACCTAGGAGCCGGGCGACCCGGTGGGCGTAGGCGAGACCCCGTCCGTCGGGGTCTCCGTCTCACAGGTCACCGAGAACGGCACCGAGTTGGACTTCGTCTCCACCGGGTCGCGCACCTCGACACTGATCTCGTTCTCGAACGTCCCGCTGTCGTCGTACGTCGTCACGAAGGCCCTGTCCTGCTTGGTCCGCCCCCCGCCCTCCGGGAAGGACAGGGTCTTCCAGCCCTGGTCCATGACCTCGCCGTCCTGCGACACCCAGCGATAGCTGACCTGCGCCGGCAGCCGCCCCACCGTGAACGTCGCCGTGAAGGCGGGCGCCTGGCCGTCCGGCGGCGGACAGGACCCGGAGTACTCGGTGTTGGCGCCCGCCAGCGTCACCTTCACGGACTGCGGGGCGGGAGTCGTACGGCTGCTGCTCGGACCGGGCGTCGGACTCCGGCCCTCGTCGGTCGCGCCCTCGTCGTCCGTCTCGGTCGGCGAAGTCCCCCCGCCCGTCTGGGTGGTGGTCTCCTGGCCGCCCGCGTCGCCGCCGTTGCCGTCCCCACGGTTGAGGAGGGCGTACGTCAGCCCTGCCACGGCCAGTGCGACGGCGGCGATGCCCGCGATCAGCACCACGGCGGCGCGACGGTTGCGCTCGGGCCGGACGGGAGCGGTGTCCCGGCCGGGCCCGGCAGCTGCCGTGGGCCGAGTGGGTCCGGGAGGCGGCACCGGGGCCGTGGGGCCGGTCCGCGGCGGAGTCCGGTGGGCCGCGACGGTCGGCGTGTAGGGAGTCGCCGGTACGGCGTCCGCGCGCGGTGTCCCTCCCGCACCGATGATCCGCAGGTCCTGTTCGGCCCGGTCGGCCGGCAGCCGCTCCGCCGGGTCCTTGCGCAGCAGGCCCTCGATGACGGGGGCGAGCGGCCCGGCCCGGCGGGGCGGGGGCAGTTCCTCGTCGACGATCGCGCGCAGCGTGCTGAGCGGGGTGGTCTGGCGGAACGGGGAGTTGCCCTCCACGGCCGCGTACAGGAGCACGCCGAGGGACCACAGGTCCGACTCCGGGCCGGGCGTGCGGCCCAGCGCCCGCTCCGGGGCGAGGAACTCGGGGGAGCCGATGACCTCGCCGGTCATCGTCAGCGCGGAGCTGCCCTCGACCATGGCGATTCCGAAGTCGGTCAGGACGACCCGGCCGTCGTTCGACAGCAGCACGTTCGCCGGTTTCACGTCCCGGTGCAGCACCCCGGCCTCGTGCGCGGCCCGCAGCGCGGACAGCACCTCGGCGCCGATGTGCGCGGCGCGCTGGGGGCTCAGCGGGCCCTCGGCGTCCAGCAGCTCGGCCAGCGAGATGCCGCGGACCAGCTCCATCACGATCCAGGGCTGGCCGTCCTGCGTGGCCACGTCGTACACCGTGACGACATTGCTGTTGGCGACCCGCGCCGCCGCCCACGCCTCGCGCTCCAGCCGGGCGTACATCCGCTCGACCTCCGGGCCCGGCAGCCCGTGCGGCGCGCGCACCTCCTTGACCGCGACCTCGCGGTGCAGCAACTCGTCGCGGGCCCGCCACACGGTGCCCATGCCGCCCTCGCCGAGCGGGGACAGAAGGCGGTAGCGGCCCGCGATCAGACGTTCACTGCCCGGTTCTTCGGACACGGGCGTCCCCCATTCGCATCCGAGCGAAATCTGCACTCCGCGTGATTTCTCCACAAAAGTAGCTCAGCCGAGTGCGGATGCCGCCCCCTGGAGAACCAATCCGGTCCCGATCAGCACGACGAGCACCGCGGATCCCAGTGGAGCGGTCCTGCGGACGAAGACCGTCAGGGGGTGCGCCATCCAGCGGGGCTGCCTGTCCAGCACCCGCGTCACTCCCGTACCCAGCCTCACGACGGCGAACCCGGCCGCGGTGAGGGTGAGTGCGAGCCCGAGGCCGTACGCGACGACGAGCAGCAGCCCGAACCACGCCTTCCCGAGCGCCGCCGCGCCGACGAGCACGACGACCGCGGAGGGGCTGGGCACGAGCCCGCCGGCGAATCCGAGCAGGATCGTGCCGCGCAGGGTGGGGGCGGTGGAGTGGGTGTGGGTGAAACCGCCGTGGGTGTGGGTGAGGAGGCCGCGGGTGCGGGGGTGACCGTGCGTGTGTCCGTGGTCGTGTCCGTGCTGGTGGGTGGCGCCGGCGGGGGCGTGCGCATGGGTGTGTCCGTGCGCCGGGGTGGGCTTCGGTGTCGCGGGGTGGGCGTGGGCGGCGACCAGGACCGGTTGGCGCTCGTGGGTGTGGTCGGCCTCGTGGGTGTGCTCGTGTCCGTCGGTGTGGTCGTGCGGGTGGGTGTGGTCGTCGTGCCCGTGCCCGTGCCCGTGGGGGTGGTCATGGTCATGGTCGTGCGCGTGTTCGTGCCCGTGTGTGTGGAGGCGGCCGTGGCCGCGGAAGTGCCAGGCCCGGCGTACGAGTGTCGCGCCCGCCGCGATCACCAGGGCGCCGCTCGCGATGCCCAGCCAGGTGATGACCGAGGGTGCCGCCGCCGAGCCGGCGGTGACCAGGAGGCCGAGGGCGACCACGCCCAGGGTGTGCGTGACCGTCACCGAGGCGGCCAGCGGCAGGACGTCCTTCATGCGGGCCCGGCCGCCGCGGGCCGCCGCCACCGCCGCCATCAGGGTCTTGCCGTGGCCCGGCGCGAGCGCGTGCATCGCGCCGAGGAAGACCGCGAGGAGCAGGGCGAGGGCGGCGAAGCCGACGGTCAGGTCGTGGCGGGAGACCAGGCCGTCCAGGGCACGCGTCCAGCGGTCGGCGCCGCGCGGCAGGACGGAGGACCCGGGGGCGTTCTGTTCCGCCTCGGCGAGGGCCGGTCCGCCGGGGCGCACCCGCAGGGACGCGGTCCTGGTGTCCGCCGGAGAGGAGAGCAACTCCTCCGGATACCGGGTCAGTTCGCGGGAGATCGACTCCTTCGGCACGTCCGAGGCGGTGAGCGTCATACGGTCGCCGCGTGCCGTGATCTCCCGCCAGCCGGGGCCGGACTCCGCGCCCGCGCCGCGGAAGCCGAGGTCGAGCGTGGCGTCGCCGGCGTTCTCGGGCAGCGGCGCCGTCAGCCGGCACTCGACGCGGAGGGTGTCGAGCCCCGCCTGACCGGGCCGCACGCGCGCGTGGCTGCTGTTCAGCGCCAGTTCGACCGTACGGCCGTCCACGGTGACCTCGCTGCCCCGCACGGCGTCCTCGCACCGCTGCCGGGCCCATGCCGTCATGCCCGCCTTCTCGATGTCCGGCCCGGCCTGGGTCGCAGGGATCTCGGCGAGGTCCTCGACGTGATGGACGCGCAGTTCGCCGGGGGTGGCGACGAGGCCGTCGTAGCGGTTGACGGTGAAGTTGCCGAGGGGGTGCGCGCTCGCGGGAGGGGAGGAGAACAGCGCGAGCGCGCAGGCCGCCGTGAGGACGGCGGCGCAGGAGGCGAGCGGACGACGGAGGGTCACTTGGCCGCCTCCGGGTTCTTGAGGGCCGTACGGGCTTCCTCGGCGCCCAGCGGCGAGAAGCCGGGGTTCAGCTTCAGAGCGGCCCGGAGGTGCTCACGGGCGTTCTCGGCGTTGCCCGTGGCGTGCTCGATGATCCCGCGGTGGTACAGGAACGCGGCGTTGCGGTAGCCGGTGGCCGTGGCCCTGCGGGCGTAGGGCAGGGCTTCCTCGTCCTTGCCGTTGACGTGCAGTGCCCAGGCGAGGGCGTCCGCGGTGTGCACGGTGTGGCGGCGGTTCCACTCGGCCCGGGCGGCGCGCAGGGCGGACGCCTTGTCACCGTGGTCGGCCGCCGCGAGGGCGGTGTCGAGGTCGGCGTTGACGCCGTTGGCGCGGGCGAGGGCCGTCCAGGCGTCGACGAGGGCGTACTGGTCGTCGGCCTCGGTCCGGTCTCCGGCCGCCTCGTACAGCTCGCCGAGTTCGACGAGCGGGCCCGGGAGCGGGTACCGGGACACGACGTCCTTCAGCCCCTTGATCGCGCCGGCCCTGTCACCGCTCGCGGCCTGTGCGCGGGCGCGTCCTTCGAGCGCGGGGACGTAGTTCTCGTCGGCGGCGAGGGCGCGGGCGTAGTGGGTGAGGGCGGAGTCGTGGTCGCCCTGGCTCCAGGCGAGTTGGCCGAGCTGGGTGGCGACGAAGGCGATGTCGCCGGGGGCCACCGCGGAGGAGAGCGCCTGCTGCAGCACGCGCTCGGCCGTGGTCACGTCGCCGCGCAGTTCGTGCACGTACGCGTACCGCGTGAAGACCGGGACGCCCGGGCGGCGGTCGTCGGCGGTGTTGGCCGCCTTGGCGGCGTCGGAGTAGCGGCCGAGCTCGACGAGGGCGTCGATGCGGGTGCACAGGGCGCGTTCGCTGTAGGGGTTGATCCTCAGAGCGCGGTCGGCGTACTTCAGCGCGTCCTCGAAGTCGTGGCGCGCGGCGGCGAGGGCGGCCCGGCCGGCCAGGGCCTGGTCGTTGTCGGGGTCCAGCTCCAGTGAGCGCTTGAAGGCCTGCTCGGCCTGGGGGTAGCGGGAGGGGTCGCCCTTCGTGCGGGCCTGCTCGACGTAGGCGAGGCCCAGGGTGGCCCAGCTGCCGAAGTCCTTCGGCTGGTCGCGCAGGTGGGCCTGGAGGGAGGAGATGCCGGCGTCGAGGTCGCCGGTGGCGAGGAGGCCCGGCGACACCGCGGCCGCCGCCGGGGCGAGGCTCTGGCCTGCGTCGTCGTGTGCGGCGCCGAGGGCGATGGAGCCGGCGGTGAGTGCCACGGCCAGCAGGGTGGCGCAGCCGGCGAGGTGGAGCGTGCGGCTGCGGCGTGCGGCCGCGGCGGCGCGACGCAGTGCGGCTGTGCGGGTCTCGCCCCCGCCAGGAGGCTCCGCCCCCTGGACCCCCGTAGGCCTGAACGGCCCCGTCCTCAAACGCCGGACGGGCTGGAAGGCCTGCCGTGCCCGCCGCACGGCGGCCACGCGCTGCTCCTGGTTCTCCGGCGCGCTGTCGTTCGTACGCGGGGCCATGCCCTCTCCTCAATTGGCTTTTCAACGACGTCCGTTGTCACGTGCGGCGGCGCGGCCCGCGCCGTGGGGGATGAATACTGCGCGGGCCGCGCCAGTTGAGGGCCGGTCGGCGAACTGCCGTTCCCGGCTTTCCGGGGAGTGCCTAGTACGCCCGGTCCCGCATACGCCGCCACCACATCAGCGCCGCGCCGATCAGCAGGATGCCCAACGCTCCGGCGCCCGCTGATCCGGCGATCAGCTTCATGTCGGTGCCGCCGGAGGCCCCCGCCGGCTGCAGCGCGTCGCCGAGCTGGCTGCGGACGTCCGTCTCGCCGTCCGTGCCCTTGGCGAGCGGGCCGCGGGAACCCTCGGTCGGGAGGGCGACGTACGGGAAGGCCTTCTCGAAGTCCTTGTCGTTCTTGTCGACGGCGTCGCCCAGGTCGTTCTTGGCGCCGAGCAGTTCACCCTCGACGACCTGGAGCGAGGCGTCGATCACGTCGTCGGTGAGGCGACGGCCGTTCGGGAAGCCGGCGTTGTCGCCGTCGAGGACACCGAGCCGCTTGGGTTCGGCGGTCGGCTTGATCGAGGTGTTCAGGCGCAGCATCTCCGAAGGCGTGACATGCGGGGGCTGGTTGAGGCCCTTCACGCCCTTGAGGAAGACGTCGACGAGGTCGTTGCGCGGCTCGTCGGGCGCCGGGATCTTGTAGATCGCCTCGATGAGCTTCGGCAGCTCCGGGTTGGTGACGTTCTTCAGGAACTGGGCGTCCTCCCAGGGCGCGGACGCGTTGAACTTGTCCTTGTCCTTGATGGGGTTGACGACCTCGTTGACCAGCGGGCTGCCCAGGCGCGAGACCTGCTCGAAGTGGCCCTGCGCGTTCTTGCGCTGGGTCGTCGACCAGATGCCGACGATCGGCTGGTCCGCCGACTCGGCGATCATGTGGCTCGGGACCTGCAGGGCGATGGAGTTGACGTTGTAGCCCTTGAGCGTGTCGTTGCCGACCTCGGAGAGGTTCCCGCCGTACAGCAGGTCGAAGACGCGCAGGTCCAGGAAGAACGGGTCGTCGGCCTGCCCGGCGAACGAAGTGGCGTCGCCCGCGAGCTTGTGCACGGCCTGGTCGCGCAGCTTGGCGTAGTCCGGCATCGACGCCTTGCCGACGTTCGACGGCGCCACCGGTACGTCGTTGGCGACCTTCGTCTTCGACACCAGGTGCTGGTCCTTGAGCTTCAGCAGCTCGACGTCGTACGTCTGCGTGATGTTGAGGTCGGGGTCGTCCAGACTCTCGACCGGACCCGTGTTGTACAGGAACGTCTTCTTGTTCTTGACGTGCGTCTTGAAGGTGAAGCGGTACAGCAGCTCGCCCTGCGCGTCACCGTTGTTGTCGATGTGGATGTCGTACTGGGCGTCCTCGGCGAACGTGAAGAAGTTCGGCCCGCCGGCGGGCTCCTCGAACGGTATCCAGTTCGCGACGATCGTCGTCGTGTCCGGCTTGTCCGGGCTGACGAACGCGTACACGTCCGTGTTGTCGTACTGCGGAGTCCCCGAGATCAGCGGGGCCTCGCGGTGGCTGGAGGCGGAGGCCGCCCCCGGTACCAGCGCGGTCACGCCGGCGGCTGCGAGCCCCCCGGCGGCCAGCGCACCGCACACGAGGGTCGCGAGGCCCTTGCGTCCCGCACCGCTCCTGGAATTAGGTGTCATGCTGTCCGTCCTCAGTGCCAACTTGCCTGACGCACCGGGATTCGGAGCCGGGGGCGGGCCGGATTGGTCGATCTCGAAAACAAATTTTTCGGCTGTTCGACCCGCTTTTTCGGTCCGTTGATCCGTAACCCCATCCGGAGGTGTGTTCGTTGCGAATACCTCGTGGGACGAGACGGCCGAGATGCGGTCTGGCTGGAGGGGGAGACGAGTTGGAGGCGGACGAGCTGCTGGTGCTCGTGGCGGGCGGGGACCAGAAGGCGTTCGAGGAGCTGTACGGGCTGGTCTCCGGGCCGGTGTTCGGGCTCGTACGGCGGGTCGTGCGCGACCCCGCCCAGTCGGAGGAGGTGGCGCAGGAGGTGCTGCTCGAACTGTGGCGGTCCGCCGCGAAGTTCGACCCGGGCCGGGGCAGTGCCCTGTCGTGGATCCTCACCCTCGCCCACCGCCGCGCCGTCGACCGGGTGCGCAGCGCCCGCGCGGCCGGTGAGCGCGAGCAGCGCGAGGCACTGCGCGCGAACCACCCCGCGTTCGACCATGTCGCCGAGGAGGTCGAGGCAGGCCTCGAACGCGAGTGGGTGCGGCGCTGCCTGGAACGGCTCACGGCACTGCAACGTCAGTCCGTCACCCTCGCCTACTACGACGGCTACACATACCGTGAAGTGGCCGAGCGGCTCTCCCTGCCGCTCGGCACGGTCAAGACCCGGATGCGCGACGGACTCACCCAGCTGCGCAAGTGCCTGGGAGGTGTCGCGTGAGCTTCGTCGACCGACTGCTCCGGCGCGAGGACCTGCACTCCCTCGCCGCCCCCTACGCCCTCGACGCCCTGGAACCCGGCGAGCGGTACCGCTTCGAGAAGCACCTGAGGAACTGCGCCCTCTGCGCCGCCGAGGTGCGCACACTGTCCGAGGACGCCGTGCGCCTCGCCTGGTCGACGGCCGCCGCGCCGCCCGCCGCGATGCGCGACCGGGTGCTGGCCGCCGTACGGACGACTCCGCAGGAGTCCGCCGGGCGGGAAGCGGGCCGGGAGCCGGCCCGCACGCGAGCCGGCCAGCTGCCGCCGCATGTGTGGGGGAACCAGCCGCCGCCGCGCACCCGTGCGACCAGGACGCGCCCCTTGCTGGCGCCGTTCGCCACCCTCACGGCCGCCGCGGCGCTCGTCGTCGCGTCCCTCTTCGCCGTCCAGGCGACCAAGACGCAGGAGCAGCTGGACGCGCAGCGTGCGCGGGCAAGTGAGATCGCTAACGTTCTCGCCGCACCCGACGCCCGGGCGACCTCCGGCGAGGACGCTGAGGGGCGGACGATCGGAGTGGTCGCCTCCGCATCGGAGGGGCGCGCGATCGTCACTCTGAGCGGCTATGGCGATCTGCCGAGCGGGCGGGTGCACCAGCTCTGGCAGATGCGCCCCGATGTGCAACCACGCTCCCTCGGGCTCTTCGACGGCGACACGCCCTTGCTGGCGTCCGGTCTCGACAAGTCGGCGACGTCACTGGCTGTGACGGTGGAGCCGGACGGAGGGTCTCCGCAGCCCACCAGCCAGCCCGTTGTCCAACTCGCCCTGAAATCGGTTGGATTCGGAGAGTAATCACGGACGAGTCGTCAACACCCTTACGGGGAAGGTGAATCCTGTGACCGCGATACACGAGTGCCTCATCGGGGCGATAGGGTTAACCTGCCCGGGCCGGGTGGACTCGTACGGGTGGGGAGTGACATGGATCAGATAACAGTGCGCAGCAGGGCCAGGGTCCCTGCGATCACCTGCGGGAGCGGTGCGACCAGTTCGCGCCTCGACCGCCATCTCTCGGTGCTGGCGGGTCCCGCCGTGCCGCAGACGGAGGCGGCCGAAGCGACCTCGCTGATGCTTGAGCTGACCAGTCGTGACACCACGCACGCACGCAGCGACCGGGGTGCGCGGGTCCGCCGCGTCTCGCTCTTCGCCCCGCTGCGTCGACTGCGTCGTTCGCTGTTCGGCGGGCGCTGACTCGCACCGGCGTTCCCCGGACGACCTTGGTAAGCCCGCGCTCGGCAACCGCTCCGACCCGGTGTCGCGCTGTCGCCGCCGTCATCCCCACGGCATGCAGCGGCGCCTCGGAGCGCTACCCCGGCGCGGGCCCAACCCCGAACTCCACCCACCCCGCTCCTCGGCCCACGTCCGCCCCACGTAACACCTCGGTCTCGTACGGACGTTGACGGGCCACCCTGCACAAACCGACGGCCGCGCCGGCGCCCCACCGGGCCGCCGACGCGGTCGTCGCGTCATTCAGTCGCCTGACGTCACCTCTCCCCGCGCGCACACCGGCGTACCGCGAGCGGTGCGAACACCGCTATGAGCACCGCACACCAGGCCAGCGACCCGGCGACCGGATGCGCGACCGGCCAGGCGGCACCGTCCGGCACCGGGGCGTTGCCGAAGAGGTCCCGCAGGGCCGTGGTGACCGCGCTGATCGGGTTCCACTCGGCGAGGGTGCGCAGCCAGCCCGGCAGGCCGTCGGTCGGGATGTACGCGTTGGACAGCAGCGGCAGGATGAAGGTCGCACCGCCCAGCTGACCGGCGGCCTCCTCGTTCCGGGTCAGCAGCCCCAGGAAGATCCCAACCCACGTCGTCGCGAACCGGAACAGCAGCAACAGCCCCACCGCGCCCGCCGCTTCGAGGGCGGACCCCTCGATCCGCCAGCCCACCGCGAGCCCGACCAGCAGGAACGGCACCGTCCCGGCGGCCGTCACCAGCAGATCTGCGGCCGCCTGGCCGAGCGGCACGGCGGCCCGGCTCACCGGCAGCGTCCGCAGGCGGTCCATCACGCCGCGGTGGGTGTCCTGGGCGGCCTGGAACATGCCGGTCATGAGCCCGTTGGCCGCGGTCGCCACCAGCAGGCCCGGCACCAGGAAGGTCCGGTACTCGGCGCCGGGCATGGCCAGCGCGCTGCCGAGGACGTAGCCGAAGAACAGCAGCATGGTGATCGGCATGGTCTGGGTCAGGATCAGCAGACCCGGGTTGTTGCGGAGCCGCCGCAGCTGCCGGCCCAGCATCGCGCCGCCGTCGTACGCCAGGGTGCTCATGCCGCACGCTCCTCTTCCCGGGTTTCCTGGGTGAGTTGCAGGAACACGTCGTCGAGGCTCGGCGGTTTGAGGCTCGCGTCCAGCAACGGCACGCCCGCCGCGTCGAGTTCGCGCACCAGACGGGGGAGCGTGAGGGTGGCGTCCCGGGTGACGGCGGCGACGGACCGCCGTTCGTGGTCGAACGACGGCTCGGCTCCCGTGAGTTGGTCCAGGACGGCCGCTGCCTTCACCATGACGTCCGCGTCGGCGACGACGACCTCGACATGTGCGCCGATGGCCGACTTGAACTGCGCCGGCGAGCCCGAGTGCGCGACCCGCCCCCGGTCCACCAGGGCGATGTCGTCGGCGAGTTGGTCGGCCTCCTCCAGATACTGCGTGGTCAGCAGCACGGTGGTGCCCTCGGCGGTCAGCTCCCGCACCGCGTCCCAGATCCGGTTGCGGCTGGCGGGGTCGAGACCGGTCGTGGGTTCGTCCAGGAACAGCACGTCGGGGCGGCGCACCAGGCTCGCCGCCAGGTCGAGGCGGCGCCGCATCCCGCCCGAGTACGTGGACGCCGGGCGGTCGGCCGCGTCGGCGAGCCCGAAGCGGTCCAGGAGCTCGTCGGCCCGCTCGGCCGGCCCGCGCACCCGGTGCAGCCGGGCGAACAGCCGGAGGTTCTGGCGGCCGGTGAGGTCGCCGTCGACCGAGGCGTCCTGGCCGGTGACGCCGATGCTGCGGCGGACGGCCGCCGGATCGCGCAGCAGGTCGTGCCCGGCGACCCGGGCCGACCCGGCGTCCGGGCGCAGCAGCGTGGTGAGGAGCCGTACGGCCGTCGTCTTGCCCGCCCCGTTCGGGCCGAGGAGGCCGCAGACGGTGCCCTGCGTGACGGCCAGATCGAGTCCGCGCAGGGCGTGGACCTCACCGAATCGCTTCTCCAGGCCTTCACTAAGTACAGCGTACGTAGAAGTCATGGGTCGACCATAGCGCACTACGTACACTGTACGTAACTAGGATGGTGGCCGAGGTGATGATCGATGGCGGGCAAGGCGGCCGAACCACAGGTGATCTGGGCGCGTCCGGAGCGGACCGGGCGTGGACCCAGGCCCGCGTTCACGCGGGCGGACATCGCGGCTGCGGCGGTGCGGATCGCCGATACCGGTGGGCTGGATGCCGTGTCCATGCGGCATGTCGCGGCCGAGCTGGGCTGCGGGACGATGTCGCTGTACAACTACGTCCCCCGTAAGGAGGACCTGTACGAGCTGATGATCGACGCGATCGGTGCCGAGCACGACATCCGGGAGCCCTCGGGCGACTGGCGTGCCGACATGATCCGCAACGCGCAGGAGACCCGGGCGATCATGCACCGCCACACCTGGGTGCCGCGTCTGATGTCAGGGGTGTACGGCTTCAGCCCCAACACCCTGCGCTACCTGGAGCACTGCCTGGCCTGTCTGGAACCGCTTGACGTCGCGTACAGCGTGAAGATGGAACTGGTCGCGCTGCTCAACGGCGTCGTGACGACGTACACCGCGAACGAGCTCGCCACCGCCGAGCGCACCCGTGCCATGCCCTGGTCCGAGGAGGAGGAGAACGCGGTCCGCATCGCCTACCTCGGCAGCCAGGTCGCCACCGGCAGGTATCCGCGCCTCGCCGCGGCCTTCATGGCGGACAGCGGGCCGATCGATCTGGAGGCGGTGTTCACAAGCGCGCTCGAACGGGTGCTGGACGCATTCGACCCCGACCCGCGTTAGATCAGCGCGAGTTGCCCCTCCGGTCCCTCCTCGTGCCCGTCCAGCACCGACGCCGGTCTGCGGGCCGGCCCGGGGACCGGCAGGACCCCGGCCCTGTGGAGGTCGGTTGCCGTGATGGCGGAGGTCAACTCCTCGTGGAACGGCGGGAGTTCTGCCAGCAAGGCCAGGACCGTGATCAGTTCCAGCAGCTCCGACGTCCACCCCTGCGGCCAGGTCGCCGGGCGGATCGCCGCCAGTGCGCCGGGCTCGGGCTCCATGACCCGGGCGGTGAACCACTGCTCCAGAACCCTCGCGCCGGCCAGCTCGAAGTCCCAGGCCTCCGGCGGCACGGGGGAGACGCGGCCCTCGTCGAGGTGCAGCGTCTCCTCGTCGCGGTCGTAGTGCAGGGTCAGGGGGCGGGCCGGCAGCGGGGCGCGGACGTAGGGGCGACGGCCGCCGGGTAGCTTCGGGCGGTCGCCGTCGCGGCGCATCAGCCACAGCATGCGGTGGCCCGACTCCACGCCGCGCGCCCAGAGTTCGGGGTCCTGCGTGAGCGGGACGGTGAGGTCGGGGCGGGCGGCGGCGAGGATCCAGGCGAGCACGTCCGACGGCGCGGGGGAGTGGCCCAGCCGGGAGGCGAGGTGGCGCAGCAGGCCCGGCGCCAGGTTGGGTTCCACGCCTCCGGGGCGGCGGTACAGCGGGCGGACGCGGCCCGGGCGCAGCAGCGGCAGCAGTGAGGTCGCCAGCAGCGGGGAGTCGGGGGTCTCCAGCACGAAGACCTGCCGCTCGTCCGCCACCCGCCACAGTTCGGGGCGGGCCGCGTCGATCAGACGGTGGTCGGGGATCAGCCACTGCTCGTCGAACGGGGCGTGCAGCACCCGTACCGGCTCCGGGCAGGGGCCCGAGGCGCGGATCAGCTTCTCCGTGCCGGTGGAGTGGCCGGGCAGCTGTCCGACCGCCGAGTGCAGGGTGCGGGAGCGCGTCGGCTCCAGCAGGGCGTCCCGGTCCGGGCCCTCGGCCTTCACGAAGGCGTCCCAGCGGGCCTTCAGGGACGCCGCGTCGGGACCCGTCGGCCACCCCCGGCCGAGCCGCGGCGGTGCGACGGACCACGGCATGAGGTCCGCCAGCGGCGGAGCGTCGTCGTGCGTCACGCTGGGCATCGTACGACCTGGCTGGGACACATGGGTCAGGTGGCGTCCAGGGTCACCGTGAAGGAGAAGCGGTCGCCGCGGTAGTGGATGACCGCGGCGTCGAGGACACGCCCCTGCGCGTCGTACGTCACGCCCGTGTAGTGCAGGATCGGGCTCAGCAGCGGGACTTGCAGCAGCCGCGCCGTCTCCGGGTCGGCCAGCCGGGCCTCCACCGTGTCCGTGATGCGGCTGATGTCCGCCCCGACGACGTCCCTCAGCACCTTGGTCATCGGCCAGCGGACGAGGTCGTCCAGGTCGATGCGCGCGGCCAGTTCGGGGCGGACGTAGTTGCGGGCGTGGTTGGTCGGCTCGCCCGACTTCTCCTCACTGCGCAGACGGTGGTACGTCGCCACCTCCTCGACACCCGGGAAGAACTCGGCGACTTCGGCGGGCACGGGTGCCGTGCCGTGGTCCAGCAGCTCCGTGACCATGCCGGACTGCTGGGCCACGATCGCGTCCACCGAGCCGAGCAGCCGCACGGGGGCACCCGGGAGGGCGTCCGGCTCGATGAAGGTGCCGCGTCTGCGGTGGCGCGTGATCAGGCCCTCGTCCTCCAGCTCCTTCAGCGCCTGCCGCATGGTCAGCACGCTCACGCCGTAGTGCTCCGCCAACTGCTCCTCGGTGGGCAGGCGCAGCGGGTCCTGCGGCCGGCGGCCCAGTATCGAGGCGCGCAGTGACTGCGACACCTGGTACCAGAGCGGCAGTTTGCGGTTCAGGACGATGGAGTCCGGGGCGAAGGAGGTCACGGGTCATCCGTACCGGTCGGGGATCTTTACTGCAAGGGGCGGAAGTGCCGCTCCATGCCGTGCCACACGTCGTCGTAGCGCTCCTGCAGGTGCTCGGCGCCGACCGCGTGCGGGGTCAGGGTGACCGGCCAGCGCGTCTCGAACATGAAGGCCAGACCGTCGTCGATCTTCTGCGGCTTCAGCTCGGCCGCGCTCGCCCGGTCGAACGTCTCCCGGTCCGGCCCGTGCGCCGACATCATGTTGTGCAGCGACCCGCCGCCCGGCACGAAGCCCTCGGCCTTCGCGTCGTAGGCGCCCTCGATGAGGCCCATGTACTCGCTCATCACGTTCCGGTGGAAGTACGGCGGCCGGAAGGTGTCCTCGCCGACCAGCCAGCGCGGCGCGAACACGACGAAGTCGACGCCCGCGAGGCCCGGTGTGTCCGACGGGGACGTCAGCACCGTGAAGATCGACGGGTCGGGGTGGTCGTAGGAGATGGTGCCGATCACATTGAAACGGCGCAGGTCATAGATGTACGGCAGATGGTTGCCGTGCCAGGCGACCACGTCGAGCGGGGAGTGGTCGTACGTGGCCGTCCAGAGGTTGCCGCAGAACTTGTTCACCACCTCCACCGGGCCCTCGACGTCCTCGTACGCGGCCACCGGCGCCTTGAAGTCCCGTGCGTTCGCGAGGCCGTTGGCGCCGATCGGGCCGAGGTCGGGGAGGTGGAAGGGCGCCCCGTAGTTCTCGCACACATAGCCGCGGGCTGAGGCATCCAGCAGCTCCACACGGAAGCGCACCCCACGCGGAATCAGTGCCACATGCCCCGGCTCCGCATGCAGCAGCCCGAACTCCGTGCGCAGCAGCAGCCCGCCCTGCTCCGGCACGATCAGCAGCTCGCCGTCGGCGTCGCTGAAGACGCGGTCCATCGAGGAGGTGGCGTGATACAGGTGCACGGCCATGCCGGTGCGCTGGGTGGCGTCGCCGTTGCCGCCCAGGGTCCACAGGCCGGCCAGGAAGTCGGTGCCGGGGACGGGCTCGGGCAGCGGGTTCCAGCGCAGCCGGTTCGGGTCCGGCGCGGACTGGGTGAAGGGTGCCGTGCGGATCGCGGCGTTGTCGGTGCGTGTGAACGCCGGGTGGGCGGCCGACGGGCGGATGCGGTACAGCCACGAGCGGCGGTTGTGGGCCCTCGGCTCCGTGAACGCCGAACCGCTCAGCTGCTCCGCGTACAGCCCCAGCGGGGCCCGCTGGGGTGAGTTCCGGCCCTCGGGAAGAGCGCCGGGCACCGCCTCCGAGCTGTGCTCGTTGCCGAAACCGGAGAGGTAGGTCAGCCCTTCCGCGGTCTTCCGCGCTCCCTCACGCTCGAACGCGCTCGCGCGGGAGGTACCCCCATCGCTCATGATCGCTCCCTCGAGATCTGATTCCTATGCTTCACCGTAGGATTGCGATTTCATCCGCGCAAGTGATCCGCCGGACCTCCTCTGTGGAGGCGACGGGAAACGGACGGGAACCCGACTCCAGGCGGAGGGGAACCCGACTCCAGGGGGATCCGGCTGTCGGACCGGTGTTCTAGTCTCCCGGGCATGTCATGGACACGGACCCTGCTCGCCGCGCTCGCCGTCTGTGTCCTGCTGCTGACCGGGTCCGCGGGCTGTGGCTCCGGCGACGCGCGGCAACAGGACGCGGACGGAGTCTCGCCCGCGCCGGTGGGCAAGGTCCTCGACGACACCGACGACCAGGGGCGGCACTTTCGCGAGGTGGGCAAGGGCGACGCCCCCGAGGTCGGCATCGAGGTGCAGCCGGACCCGGACGGCGGCGACCGGGGCTGGGACGTACGGCTGACGGTCCGCAACTTCCGCTTCTCGCCCGCCGGTGCGCCGGCGCGGGCGGTCGCCGGTCGCGGGCTCGCGCACCTATACGTCGACGACCGCCTCGTCGCCAGGCTGCGCGGCCCCGACCACCGGCTCGCGGCGGAACTCGTCCCGCGCGGCACGCACCAGGTCACCGTCCGGCTGTACGCGGACGACGGCACGGTGTGGGCCGTGGACGACGGCCCCGTCGAGAGCACGGCCGACATCACGGCATCGGAGGCGGAGACGGCCCTGGCGCCGGTGCCGACGTCGACAGCGTCCGCCGCGGCACTGAGCGCGCCGGGTACCCGCTTCCGTACAGGGGGTCGAGGTTCACCGGACCGAGGCGGAAAGGCATCATGAAGACCGTGCCCCACCCAGACACGCTTCGCCGGGCGCCTGTGCAGCGGCGCAGCGCCGAACGGCTCACCAGGATCCTGGACGCCTGCGCCGACCTCCTCGACGAGGTCGGCTACGACGACCTGAGCACTCGGGCCGTCGCCCAGCGCGCCGGTGTCCCCATCGGCTCGGTCTACCGGTTCTTCGGCAACAAGCGCCAGATGGCCGACGCCCTGGCCCAGCGCAACCTGGAGCGCTACGCCGCTCGTGTCACCGAGCGCCTCAAGGAGGCCGGTGACGGGGGCTGGCGTGCGGCGATGGACGCCGTGCTCGACGAGTACATCGCCATGAAGCGCACCGCGCCCGGCTTCTCCCTCGTCGACTTCGGCAACCAGATCCCCGTCGGCACCCGCGGCGAGCCCAATCACCGCGTCGCCGACGCCCTCACCGACCTGCTCTCCGGCTACCTCGGCCGCGAACCCGACGAGGACCTCCGCCGCACCTTCCTCATCGCCGTCGAAACCGCCGACACCCTGGTCCACCTCTCGTTCCGAGTGGCCCCGGAGGGCGACGAACGGATCATCGAGGAGGCGCGGGAGATGCTGCGGGCGTATCTGGCGCGGGTGCTGGACTGACGGCCTCGCCCCCGTGTCGCGCCGGCAGCCCTGTCGGGAGCAGGACCGACTCTCCGACGGGCTGACGCGGCCACCGGAACGGGACGACCGGCCGTCCGGCGGGCCGACGGCTCGCGAATTTCCGACCTCACCCCCGGAGAGGACTCCCCTCCGTGCATACCGGTCGGTATGCTAAACCTCACCCGCGCGCCACCGCCGTCGCCACCCCGGGAGGACCCGTGTCCCGCACCGCACTGCGCATCTGCCCCCTGTGCGAGGCCACCTGCGGCCTGACGCTCACCATCGAGGGGACCGCGGTCACCGGTGCCCGCGGTGACCGCGACGACGTGTTCAGCCAGGGGTTCATCTGCCCCAAGGGCGCCTCCTTCGGGGCCGTCGACGGTGACCCCGACCGGCTGCGCACCCCGCTCGTGCGCAAGGACGGGGAACTGCGCGAGGCCACCTGGGAGGAGGCCTTCGACGCGGTCGCCGCCGGTGTCCGGGCGGTCGTCGAGCGGTACGGGCCGAACTCGGTGGGCGTCGTGCTCGGCAACCCCAACGTGCACACCGTGGCCGGCGCGCTCTACCCGCCGGTCCTGCTCGCCGGCCTGCGCACCCGCAGCATCTTCACCGCCTCCACGGTCGACCAGATGCCCAAGCACGTCTCCAGCGGCCTGCTCTACGGCGACGCCCTCGCGATCCCCGTGCCGGACCTGGACCACACCGACCATCTGCTCCTCATCGGCGCCAACCCCCTCGAGTCCAACGGCAGCCTGTGCACCGCCCCCGACTTCCCGGGCAAGCTGAAGGCGCTCAAGGCCCGCGGCGGCACCCTCACCGTCATCGACCCGCGCCGCACCCGCACCGCCAAGCTCGCCGACCGGCACATCGCGATCCGGCCCGGCACCGACGCGCTGCTCCTCGCGGCGATGGCGTCCGTCCTCTTCGAGGAAGGGCTCGTGGCTCCCGGTGCGTCGGCACCGCACCTCCAGGGACTTTACGAACTTCCCGACGCCGTACGGGACTTCACCCCCGAAGCCGTGGCTGACGCCTGCGACGTGGACGCCGGCACCATCCGCGTCCTCGCCCGCGAGCTGGCCGCGGCCCCCACCGCCGCCGTCTACGGCCGCATCGGCAGCTGCACCGTCCCGCACGGCACCCTGGCCAGCTGGCTCGTCGACGTCCTCAACATCCTCACCGGCAACCTCGACCGCCCCGGCGGCGCCCTCTTCCCGCAGGCGGCCACCGACAAGACGCCCCGCCCCGCAGGACCCGGACACGGCTTCGCGCTCGGGCGCTGGCAGTCGCGGGTGAGCCGGCATCCCGAGGCCAAGGGGGAGCTGCCGCTGTCCGCTCTGGCCGAGGAGATCGACACGGCCACCGAGGAGGGCGAGCCGGTCCGGGCGCTCATCGCGGTCGCCGCCAACCCGGTCCTGTCGTCCCCCGACGGCGACCGCCTCGACAGGGCCCTCGACTCGCTCGACTTCATGGTCAGCGTCGACCCGTACCTCAACGAGACCTCGCGCCACGCCCACGTCCTGCTCCCGCCGCCCCCGCCCTCGCAGAGCCCGCACCACGACTTCGCCTTCAACACCCTCGCCGTCCGCAACCAGGTCCGCTACACCCGCCCCGCCGTCCCGCTGGAGCCGGGCCGGATGGCGGAGGCGGAGATCCTGGCCCGGCTGATCCTGGCCGCGACCGGCATGCACGGCACCGACCCGGCCGCGGTCGACACGCTGGTCATCGACCAGACCCTCGGCAAGGCCGTCAAGGAGCCGCACTCTCCGGTCCACGGCCGCGATCCGAAGGAACTCGCCGCGCACCTCACGGGCGTGAACGGCCCCGAGCGGCGCCTCGACATGATGCTGCGCCTCGGCCCGTACGGCGACGGCTTCGGCGTACGACCGGACGGCCTCACCCTGGAGAAGCTGCTCGCGCATCCGCACGGCATCGACCTCGGCCCGCTGCAGCCCCGGCTGCCGCAGCCGCTGAAGACCGTCAGCGGCAAGGTGGAGCTGCTGCCGCGGCCCATCGCCGACGACCTGCCCCGCCTGCGGGCGGCCCTGCGCGAGCGCACCGACGGGCTCGTCCTGGTCGGCCGCCGCCATCTGCGCTCCAACAACAGCTGGATGCACAACGTGCCCGCCCTCACCGGCGGCGCCAACCGCTGCACCCTGCACATCCATCCCGAGGACGCCGAGCGGCTGGAGCTGCGGGACGGGGCACCCGTCCGCGTGAAGGGCGCCGGCGGGGAGGTGGTGACGCAGGCCGAGGTCACCGACACGGTCCGGCCCGGTGTCGTCAGCCTGCCGCACGGCTGGGGCCACAACCGCCCCGGCACCCGGCTGAACCATGCGCTGAAGGACCCCGGCGTCAACGTCAACCAGCTCCTCGACGGCAGCCTGCTCGACCCGCTCTCGGGCAACGCGGTCCTCAACGGCGTACCCGTGCTGCTTTTCCCGGGGGACCTGCGCGAAACAGGCCACCGTGGCAGCGCTGTGAGCAGTGCAAAGCTGTGACCAGCAGTTTTGCGCTTATTGCTCGCATGTCAACGTCTTGTTAACGCCGCTTGACGGGACCTAACGTCAACGCACCGCCGGCCCTGGTGGGTCGTTCAAGGGCGAACGTTAGGTATCCACTCATGCTGACCATCCTTGGCTTCGCCATGATCGCGACCTTCCTGGTCCTGATCATGATGAAGAAGATGTCGCCGATCGCGGCGCTCGTGCTGATTCCGGCACTGTTCTGCGTCTTCGTCGGGAAGGGCGCCAAGCTCGGTGACTACGTCCTCGACGGCGTCACCGACCTCGCCCCCACCGCGGCGATGCTCATGTTCGCGATCGTCTACTTCGGTGTGATGATCGATGTCGGCCTCTTCGACCCGATCGTTCGGGGAATTCTGAAGTTCTGCAAGGCCGACCCGATGCGGATCGTGGTCGGCACGGCGATCCTCGCCGCGATCGTCTCGCTCGACGGCGACGGCTCGACCACCTTCATGATCACCGTCTCGGCGATGTACCCGCTGTACAAGCGCCTGAAGATGAGCCTGGTCGTGATGACCGGTGTCGCCGCGATGGCCAACGGCGTGATGAACACGCTGCCGTGGGGCGGTCCGACCGCCCGCGCCGCCACCGCGCTCAAGCTCGACGCCAGCGACATCTTCGTCCCGATGATCCCGGCCCTCGCCGTCGGCCTGGTGGCCGTCTTCGTCCTCTCGTACTTCCTCGGCCTGCGCGAGCGCAAGCGCCTGGGTGTGCTGACACTGGATCAGGTTCTGGTCGAGGAGAAGGCTGAGGAGAAGGAGACCGAGACGGTTCTCGTCGGCGCCGGTTCCGGTTCCGGTGCTTCCGGCACGGGCAAGGCCACCGGCGGTGCCGGCTCCGGCACGGACGCCGAGGACGACGACGAGGACGGCGACGCGGAGCGCTTCCAGGTCCTCGACCCGAACCGGCCCACGCTGCGTCCCAAGCTGTACTGGTTCAACGCGCTGCTCACGGGCGCCCTGCTGACCGCCATGATCATGGAGTGGCTGCCGATCCCGGTGCTGTTCCTGCTCGGCGCCGCGCTCGCCCTGACGGTCAACTTCCCGCACATCCCGGACCAGAAGGCCCGCCTCGCCGCCCACGCCGACAACGTCCTCAACGTCTCCGGCATGGTCTTCGCCGCCGCCGTCTTCACCGGCGTCCTCCAGGGCACCGGCATGGTGGACCACATGGCCAAGTGGATGGTGGACGTCATCCCCGAGGGCATGGGCCCGCACATGGCCCTGGTCACCGGTGTCCTGAGCCTCCCGCTCACCTACTTCATGTCGAACGACGGCTTCTACTTCGGCGTCCTGCCGGTCCTCGCCGAGGCCGGCGCGGCGCACGGCGTCACCCCGCTGGAGATGGCCCGCGCCTCCCTGGTCGGCCAGCCGCTGCACATGTCGAGCCCGCTCGTCCCGGCCGTGTACGTCCTGGTCGGCATGGCCAAGGTGGAGTTCGGCGACCACACCAAGTTCGTGGTGAAGTGGGCGGCGCTCACCTGCCTCATCATCCTCGCGGCGGGAATCCTCTTCGGAATCATCTGATCCCGCGAGCAAGCACCCTTCCGGGGCTCCCTCGGCTCCGGTAAGCCCGGCCTCTCCTGGAGGAACACGATCATGGCGCCCGGTGGGAACCGCGGCTGGCTGCTCCGCCTCGTCATCGCCTTCAGCTTCGCGCAGGGGGCGGTGTCGATGGCCCGGCCCGCCGTCTCCTACCGGGCCCTCGCGCTGGGCGCCGACGAGCGGGCGATCGGCGTGATCGCGGGCGTGTACGCCCTGCTGCCGCTCTTCGTCGCCGTCCCCCTGGGCCGCCGCACCGACCACGGCCGGTGTGCGCCGCTGCTGCCCGTCGGCGTCGTCCTGATATCCGGCGGCTGCGCCATGAGCGGCCTCGCGGACTCCCTGTGGGCGATGGCGATCTGGAGCGGGGTCATGGGCCTCGGTCACCTCTGCTTCGTCATCGGCGCCCAGTCGCTCGTGGCCCGCCAGTCCGCCCCGCACGAACAGGACCGCAACTTCGGCCACTTCACGATCGGCGCCTCGCTCGGCCAGCTGATCGGCCCGATCGCCGCGGGCGCGCTGATCGGCGGCCGGGACATGGCGGGGACCAGCGCACTCGCCCTGCTGGTGGCGGGCGCGGGCGGCGCGGTCGCGCTGACCTCGCTGTGGCGCATAGAGAGCCGTACGACGGCCGGGTCCGGCAAGGACCGGGGCGAGCGCGTCCCCGTCCGGCGCATCCTGCGCGCCCGGGGTGTGCCCGCCGGCATTTTCATCAGCCTCGCCGTGCTGTCCGCGACCGACATCCTCACCGCCTACCTCCCGGTGGTCGGCGAGCACCGGGGCATCGCTCCGTCCGTGATCGGCCTCCTGCTCAGCCTGCGCGCGGCCGCCACCATCGCCTGCCGCCTGGTCCTGACGCCCCTGCTGCGACTCCTCGGCCGGACCCTGCTGCTGACCGTGACCTGTCTGCTGGCGGCCCTGCTGTGCGCCGGGATCGCGCTGCCGGTGCCGGTGTGGGCGCTGGCCCTGATCCTGGCGGTGCTGGGCTTCTGCCTCGGCGTCGGACAGCCGCTGTCCATGACGACGGTCGTCCAGGCGTCCCCCGACGGTGCCCGCTCCACGGCCCTCGCCCTGCGGCTGACCGGCAACCGCCTCGGGCAGGTCGCCACGCCCGCGTCGGCGGGCCTGATCGCGGGCCTCGCGGGCGTGGCGGCGCCGTTCGTGATGCTGGGGGCGCTGTTGCTGCTGTCGGCGGGGGTCGCATTGCGGGCGCGGACAAGGCCGGTGGGGGAGTCGGAGGACGCCGGCGAGCGGGGCGGAGCCAGACCGGCATTGGGGCGAAAGAGTGGTATCTGACGGGTTGTAGGGCGGTGCTCCCCCGATTCGTCGCGCGCATGTGAAAGAGAGTCAGGCAAAGGGCTATTTGTACGAAAATCGTCTGACTCGGAGGACTAGCATGCCCACCACGCCTCTTCCACGCCGCGCCGGACTGCGTATCGCCGCCGTCACGGCGCTCACCGCCGCACTCACGCCGCTCACGGGGCTGCCGACGGCGGGCGCCCAGGAGAATGCCACCATCAAGATCCACACGGCGCCGTGGGACGGGGTCGCGCGCACGCCGTACGGAGACGCGATCGACGAGCCGCGGGTCTGCCGGTTCTACCTCGACGCGCTCAACTTCGAAGAGGTGACGAGCGCCACCTACCGCATCGCGGCCGAACCCCCGGTCGGCGGAGGTGCCGGGCTCACCGGGACCATCAACCTGGCGAACGGCGCCGGCCACTCCGCGGACCTGACGCTGCCCGACGGGCAGTACCGGCTCTACTGGACATACCCGGGCGCCACGGCCCCCGAGCGGGAGAAGAGCTTCACCGTCGACTGCCGGTCCTCGATGTCGACGCCCTCGCCCGGCCCGCAGGGCGGTCCGCCGGCCGGCGGTGGCGGGATCGCTCGCGACGAGGCGTTCACCACGGTCGCCGGAGCCGGCGTCGTCGGCCTGGCCGCGGTGGGCGGGGTGATGTGGTTCCGGCTCCGTCGTCGTACGCATGGCGCGTAGGAGGCGACGCAGGCCCTGGTACCGGAGGCGCGCCTACCGTCTGACGAGGACGGCCGTACTGGCCGCCGCGCTGGTGGTGGTCGGCGTCCGGTGCGACCACGAGCGGCCCGGAGTGGATACGGCCGCTCCGGGCTCCCCCGAGGCCTCCGAGGTCCGATCCGCCGGCACCGCTTCCGGTGCCGGCGGGGCGGGCGCCGACTCCCGCCCCGGCGCCACGGACACGGGCGCCGCCGCCCGCGAGGCGTCGCCCCGGCAACCCGCTCCCTCCGAAACGCAGACCCCGCCCGAAAGCGCGGCCAACAGCCCCTCCCCGCCACCCCCGAGCCCCGCCGACAAGGAGAAGGCGGCCAAACGCCCGGCCGCGCCCCGCCCCCTGCCCCGCTCCCGTGCGACCCGCCTCGTCATCCCCTACATCGGCGTCGACGCCACCCTCATCGACCTGCGCCTCGACAGCGAGCGGCGACTGCCCGCACCCCCCGAGGACGAGCCCGAGGTGGCCGGCTGGTACGCCGACGGGCCGTCACCCGGTGAGCAGGGCACCGCCATCGCGGTGGGTCATCTCGACACCAACACCGGCCCCGCCGTCTTCGGCGGGCTCGGCGAACTGAAGCGCGGCAAACGCATCGAGGTCCGGCGTGCCGACGGCCGCTCCGCCGTCTACAAGGTGGACGCCATCAAGTCGTACGAGAAGGACAAGTTCCCCAACCGGGAGGTGTACGGCGTCCGGAGCCGTCCCGAGCTGCGGCTGATCACCTGCGGCGGCAACTACGACCGCCGGACCGGCTATTCGGGCAACGTCGTCGTCTTCGCCCATCTCGTCGCGACCCGTGAGCCGAGAGCGGCCGCCGACAAGCGCTGAATCTGGTCGTCCGCTTTCTCATCTGGCGGACCGCGACGCCCGATTCCGCCCAGTCCCTTCCCCCGGCCGCACACATTCCGTTAACTTCCGTGACTCATACGCCCCGTACGACCCGCACGAGGCGTTCTACCGCGGAGCAAATGAGCCCCCGGGGGCAGCCGTCATGACACGCGCCATATCCCTGCACCAGGTGAGCAAGTCGTACACGCGAGGCGTCCGGGTCGTGGACCGGCTTTCGCTGGACATCGAGCCCGGCGAATTCCTCGTCCTCCTCGGGCCCTCCGGCTGCGGCAAGTCCACCGTGCTGAGGATGATCGCCGGGCTGGAGGAGATCGACGAGGGCGAGCTGCGGCTGGACGGCGAGTGGTCCAACGACCTGCTGCCCGCCGACCGGCACATGGCGATGGTCTTCCAGAACTTCGCCCTCTATCCGAGCATGACGAGCCGCGACAACATCGGCTTCCCGCTGCGCATCGAGTCGCCCGGCGAGGATCCCCGCGCACGGGTGGACGCCACCGCGCGCATGCTGGGCATCGAGGACCTCCTCGACCGCTTCCCCGCCCAGCTCTCCGGCGGTGAACGCCAGCGCGTCGCCATGGGCCGGGCCATCGCCCGCCACCCCACCGCCTTCCTGATGGACGAGCCGCTGTCCAACCTCGACGCCAAGCTGCGCAACCATCTGCGCGCCGAAATCTCCGCTCTCACCCGGAACCTGGGCGTCACCACGGTGTACGTCACCCACGACCAGGCCGAGGCGATGTCGCTCGGCGACCGGGTGGCCGTCCTGCGCGGCGGCGTCCTCCAGCAGGTCGGCACCCCGCGTTCGGTGTACGCCCTGCCCCGCAACGTCTTCGTCGCCGCCTTTATCGGCACCCCGCGCATCAACCTCCTGCGCGGCCTCGTACGCGCCCCGCTGGACGGCGCGATGACCATCAGCCTCGGCAAGCAGTACCTCCGGCTGCCCGAACCGCTGTCCCTGGACCACCAGTTGCTCCGCGTCCAGCAGGGCCGCGAGGTGATCGTGGGCCTGCGCTCGGAGGCGGTGCGGATCGCCTCGCCCGCCACCGCCCGACCCGGCGAGGTGCACATCACCGGCCTCGTCGAGCACGTGGAGTTCCAGGGGCACGAGGTCCTCGTCCACTTCAACACCGGCTCCCAGCCGGCCGTCGTGCCGGACCTGGAGGCGCCGCGCGCCGCCCCGCCGGTCCGGCGGCGCCGCCGTGAGGCCGGCACGGTGCTGGAGCGGCTCCGCAGCAAGGCGGGCGCGTTGCGCGCCGGTCCGGTGGTGACGCTGGAACATCCGGCCGACGCCGCCGCCGGCCTGGCGCCGCCCGAGGGCCGGCTGCCCGGCGATCTCATCGTGCGCACCACGCCCGACATCGACCTCCGGCACGGCATGCAGGTCCCGCTCCTCGTCGACATCGCCCACCTGTTCGTCTTCGACCAGCACGGCGACCGCATCTGCCCGGCCCCGGCGCGACTGCCGGATCTGGATGAATGAGATATCTCGGGCATAGGTAGCCATGGGTGCATGAATATGCAACTCACCCGGACCAGGACCGCCTTGGTGGTGTCCGGTCTGCTGCTGGCCGTCGGCGCGCCCACCGCTTACGCCACTCTCGACGACGGAACCGCCTCGGCGCCGTCGCGGGGTGAGCCGTACGTGCAGACGCAGCTCTTCTTCGGCACCGCGCGCCCCGACGGCGGCCCGGCCGTCACCGACCGGCAGTTCATGGCGTTCGTCGACAAGGAGGTCACGCCGGACTTCCCGGACGGCCTGACCGTGCAGAGCGGGCGCGGGCAGTGGCGGGGCGCGAGCGGGGTGATCGAGAAGGAGCGCTCGTACGAGCTGATCCTGCTGTACCCGGCGGGGCGGGCGGCCGCGAACGACGGGAAGATCGAGGAGATCCGTCGGGTCTACGCGAAGCAGTTCGGCCAGGAGGCCGTGGCTAGGGTGGACGACAGGGCCAGAGTGGACTTCTGAAGCCGGGGGAGCCTGGCGCCCGAAAACTATCGCCGCTAGTTTATGAGTGGCACGACGACACGGCCCAGCCCGGGAGGACGCACCATGAAGGCGCACGACGGCATGTACATCGACGGCGAGTGGCGCCCCGCCACCGGCCCGGACACCATCGACGTCGTGAACCCGGCCGACGAGCAGGTCATCGGCCAGGTGCCGGCCGGCACGGCCGCCGACGTCGACAGCGCCGTACGGGCCGCCCGTGCCGCCCTCCCGGCCTGGGCCGCCACCCCGCCCGCGGAACGGGCCGCCCGGCTGACCGCGCTCCGGGACGCACTGGAGGCCCGCAAGGACGAGATCGCCGAGACGGTCACCGCGGAGCTCGGCTCGCCGCTGAAGCTCTCGCAGACCGTGCACGCGGGCGTGCCGATCGCGGTCGCGGGCGGCTACGCCGAACTCGCGGCGACGTATGCCTTCGAGGAGAAGGTCGGCAACTCCACCGTCCACCACGAGCCCATCGGCGTGGTCGGCGCGATCACGCCCTGGAACTACCCGCTCCACCAGATCGTCGCCAAGGTCGCCCCGGCGCTGGCCGCCGGCTGCACGGTCGTGCTGAAGCCCGCCGAGGACACGCCGCTGGTCGCCCAGCTCTTCGCCGAGGCGGTGCACGAGGCCGGCGTCCCCGCGGGCGTCTTCAATCTGGTCACCGGCCTCGGCCCGGTCGCGGGCCAGGCACTCGCCGAGCACCCGGGCGTCGACCTGGTCTCCTTCACCGGCTCCACGGCCGTCGGCCGGCAGATCGCGGCGGTCGCCGGCGCGGCGATCAAGAAGGTCGCCCTGGAGCTCGGCGGCAAGTCGGCCAACGTCATCCTGCCGAGCGCCGACCTGGCCAAGGCGGTCAACGTCGGCGTCGCCAACGTCATGTCCAACTCCGGGCAGACGTGCAGCGCCTGGACGCGGATGCTGGTGCACCGGGACCAGTACGACGAGGCCGTCCAGCTGGCCACGGCCGCCGCCGCGAAGTACGGCGAGCGGATCGGCCCGGTGGTGAACGCCAAGCAGCAGGAGCGGGTGCGCGGTTACATCGCCAAGGGTGTGGCGGAGGGCGCGCGGCTGGTCGCCGGCGGCCCCGAATCGCCGCGCGAGCAGGGCTACTTCGTCTCCCCGACCGTCTTCGCCGACGTGACCCCGCAGATGACGATCGCCCAGGAGGAGATCTTCGGCCCGGTCCTGTCCGTCCTGCGCTACGAGGACGAGGAGGACGCCCTGCGCATCGCCAACGGCACCGTCTACGGCCTCGCCGGCGCGGTCTGGGCGGGGGACGAGGCGGAGGCGGTGGCCTTCGCCCGCCGTATGGACACCGGACAGGTCGACATCAACGGCGGCCGCTTCAACCCGCTCGCCCCCTTCGGCGGCTACAAGCAGTCCGGCGTCGGCCGCGAGCTCGGCTCGCACGGTCTCGCCGAGTACCTCCAGACCAAGTCCCTGCAGTTCTGAGGAGCGTTCACGTGGTACGCGCAGCCGTCCTGCCCGAAGTGGGCGCCCCGCTGAAGATCACGGACATCGAGCTTCCCGACCCCGGCCCCGGCCAGGTCCGCGTCCGTCTCGCCGCCGCCGGGGTGTGCCACTCGGACCTGTCCCTGTCCAACGGCACCATGCGGGTGCCGGTCCCCGCCGTCCTCGGCCACGAGGGCGCCGGCACGGTCATCGCCGTCGGCGAGGGCGTCACCCATGTCGCGCCAGGCGCCGAGGTCGTCCTCAACTGGGCCCCGTCCTGCGGCAGCTGTCACGCCTGCTCGCTCGGCGAGGTCTGGCTGTGCGCCAACGCCCTCAACGGCGCCGCCGACGTGTACGCCCGCACCGCCGACGGGACCGACCTGCACCCCGGTCTGAACGTCGCCGCGTTCGCCGAGGAGACGGTCGTGCCGGCGGGCTGCGTCCTGCCGCTCCCGGCCGGCATCCCCCTCACCGACGCCGCCCTCCTCGGCTGCGCGGTCCTCACCGGCTACGGCGCCGTCCACCACTCGGCGCGGGTCCAGCCCGGCGAGACGGTCGCGGTGTACGGCGTCGGGGGAGTGGGGCTCGCGGCACTGCAGGCGGCCCGTATCGCGGGTGCCGGACGCATCGTCGCGGTCGACGTCTCCCCGGCGAAGGAGGATCTGGCGCGCGCGGCCGGAGCCACCGACTACGTGGTCGCCTCCGAGAACACCGCCCGCGAGATCCGGGGGCTGACGGACAAGCAGGGCGTGGACGTGGCCGTCGAGTGCGTGGGCCGCGCGGCCACGATCCGCACGGCCTGGGACTCCACCCGCCGCGGCGGCCGCACCACGGTCGTCGGCATCGGCGGCAAGGACCAGCAGGTCACCTTCAACGCCCTGGAGATCTTCCACTGGGGCCGGACCCTCTCCGGCTGCGTCTACGGCGACTCCGACCCGGCGCGGGACGTGCCGGTCCTTGCCGAGCTCGTAAACGCGGGCCGCCTGGACCTGGGCGCGCTCGTGACGGAACGGATCGGCCTGGAGGGCATCCCGGCGGCCTTCGAGAACATGCTCGCGGGGAGGGGCGGCAGGGCGCTGGTGGTGTTCTAGCCCTGCTTTCCACGCGCCCCGGCCTCCACGTGAGGCCGGGGCCGCAGGCATGCCCGGGCCCGCTCTGTGTGCCATGTGCAGGTAAAAACTCCTGCTGTACGACCGTTGACGTACATACCGTCCGGTCAGTACGTTCCCCGGAACCTGAGCCATCCCCCGTTCCGTCCCCAGCACCCATCGGAGTGTGCACGCATGGACACGGCACCTTCCGCCCAGCCGCTCACCCCTACCGCGCCCGCCGCCGGCAACCGCCGCCGCGTCGCCACCGCCGCCGCTCTCGCGTCAGCCGTGGAGTGGTACGACTACTTCGTCTTCGGCATCGCTGCCGCTCTCGTTCTCGGCGACCTGTACTTCCCGGCCGGCAGCCCCACCGCCGGGGTGCTCGCGTCCTTCGCGACCTTCGCCGTCGGCTTCCTGGCACGGCCCATCGGCGGCGTCGTCGCGGGCCAGCTGGGCGACAAGCGCGGCCGCAAGCCGATGCTGGTCCTCGCGCTCACCCTCATGGGCATCGCCACCACCGGCATCGGCCTGCTCCCGACCTACGACACGATCGGCGTCGCCGCCCCGATCCTGCTGGTCCTCTTCCGCGTGCTGCAGGGCATCGCCGTCGGCGCCCAGTGGGGCGGCGCGATGCTGATGGCCACCGAGTACGCCCCCGAGGGCAAGCGCGGCATCTACGGCAGCTTCGTCCAGCTCGGCGTCCCCATCGGCGTGGTGACCGCCAACACCGTATTCCTGCTGGCCGGCGCGTTCACCACCGACTCCGAGTTCGCGGCCTGGGCCTGGCGTGTGCCGTTCCTCGTCGGCCTGTTCGTCCTCGTGCTCGCCTGGTACATCCACACGCGCGTCGAGGAGACCCCCGAATTCCGGGACGCGGAGAAGAAGCTGGCCGAGAAGGAGAAGGGCGAGCAGTCGTCCCCGCTGCGGACGATCCTGCGCGACCACCTCGGTACGGTGCTGCTCGCCGGAGGCTCCTTCGCCGTGAACACGGCGACCTTCTACATCATCATCACCGGCGTGCTCGACTACACGACCCGCGAACTCGGTATGAAGAAGAGCGCCGTCCTCACCGTCTCGCTCTGCATCAGCCTCACCCAGCTGGTGCTGATCCCGGCCGCCGCCGCGCTCTCCGACAAGTTCGGCCGCATCCGTATCTACGCGATCGGCGCGGCCGGCATCGCGCTGTGGGCCATACCACTGTTCCTGCTGATCGACACCGGCTCACTGCTGTGGCTGGCCGTCGGCACGTTCGTCGCCAGCTGCTTCCTCAGCATCATGTACGGCCCCCAGGCGGCTCTGTTCGCCGAGCTGTTCACGCCCGAGATGCGCTACACGGGCGCCTCCCTCGGCTACCAGATCGCGGCCGTGCTCGGTGGTGGCCTCGCGCCCTTCATCATGGTGCTGCTGCTGGAGACCACGGGCACGTCGATGGCGGTCTCGGGCTACATCATCGGACTGTCGGTGATCGCCCTGCTGTCCATCAAGGTCCTTGCGGACAGGGCGCGTTCACGCTGACTCACGGGTCTGCTCGGGTTGTGGCACACCGGCCACGACCCGGGCGGCCCGAGCGCGGGAGCGCGACACGGCGACCCCGGCCAGACACAGCGCCCCGCCCGCCAGGGTGAGCAGCCCCGGCACCTCGCCCAGCGTCAGCCAGGACATCAGCACGACCAGCGCGGGCACCGCGTACGTGGTCGCGCCCATCCGGCCGGCGGTCGTACGGGCCAGGGCGTACGCCCAGGTCGTGAAGGCCAGCGCCAGCGAGAAGACGCCCAGGTAGACCATGTTGAGCGTGGCCGACAGCGAGGCGTCGGCCAGATCGCCGATCAGCTGCCCGGCGAACGGCAGGCAGAGCACCGCCCCGACCAGGCACCCGAACGTCGTCACCTGGAGGGCGCTCGCATGGCCGAGCGCCGGCTTCTGCGCCACGGCACCGCCCGCGTAGCCGATCGCGGCGAGCAGGCACAGCACCACGCCGAGCAGCGAGGAGCCACCTCCACCCGACATCGACAGCCCCACGGTCACCGCGCCCGCGAACGACACCGCCATTCCGGCCAGCAGCCGCGGCGGCATCGGATCGCCGAGCACCCGGGCGGCCAGCAGGGCTATCAGGATGGGCCCGATGTTCACCACGAGAGCCGCCGTACCGGCGTCCACCTGCTGCTCGCCCCAGTTCAGCACGACGCTGTAGAAGCCGAACCACAGCAGGCCCGATATCGCGATGCCGGGCCAGGCCGCCCGCGGCGGCAGCCCCTCCCGCCGGACCAGGCAGATGCCCCCCAGCACCAGCGCGCCGACAAGCAGCCGCCCCAACGCGAGCGCACCGGGCGAGTACTCGGCCCCCGCGCTCCGAATGGACACGAAGGCCGAGGCCCACAACACGACGGTCACGGTGGCCGCACCGGCAGCGAGAAGCTCGGGACGGCGGGCGGGGCGGGCGGAGGAGGCGCTCATCATGCTCCCGAGGCTAGGAGGAAAGGCAGGGCAAGGGCTCGCGGATTTCGGACGGGGCGATGGGGACGGTGCGGGGGCGGGGACGGCGCGGGGGCGGCGCCCGTCAAACCGGCGCCTGCGCAGCCATCGAGGCGCGGCGGGCGGTGCCTGTCATTCCGGCGTCCACTCGTCCAACCAAGGGGCGCGGGGAACTGCGCGACCAGCCCCCACGCACCCGCACCCGGCGTCTGCGCAGCCACCGAGGCACAAGGGCGGCCCCCGTCAATCCGGCGTCCACTCGTCCAACCAAGGGGCGCGGGGAACTGCGCGACCAGCCCCCACACACCCGCACCCGGCGTCTGCGCAGCCACCGAGGCACAAGGGCGGCCCCCGTCAATCCGGCGTCCACTCGTCCAACCAAGGGGCGCGGGGAACTGC